>CAZASA010000078.1:0-11181 GCA_964487685.1 uncultured Planctomycetales bacterium | reverse complement strand
TTGCCCATTTGGGATTTCATGGAACTGCAAGTAAAACTCATATCCGTCCCTATGCCAGCCTCTCGCAATTGCTGTAATAATTTAAATGTCAACGGCTGATATTCTTCCTTCATGGCAATGACAAAGGCATCTATTGCTGATAATGCAGCTGTAGTCTGACCACTGGCCAATAAGATGCGTTCAATACCCAATGCAAAGCCAATGCCCCTGACCTTATCACTGCCGCCTAACTCTTGCGCTAAGCTGCTATACCGCCCTCCTGCACCGACGGCATCTTGACTTCCTAAACCATCAGCCGTGATCTCAAATACAGTATGGGTGTAATAATCCAATCCCCGTACCAGTTGAGGCGATACTTCAAAACAAACTCCCAATCCGTTTAGCGCATCTTTAACTTGATTGAAATATTGTCTCGACTCAGGGGACATCGGAAGATCCAGATCCGTGCCTAAAGCGGCTTTAACAACTTTACGGCAAGATTCGTTCTTACAATCTAAAACCCTAAAAATATTGCGGTCGAAACGATTCTGACATTCTTCACATAGACCAATCTTATGCTTAGCAAATTGCTCACGTAACCATGAAGAAATAATGGCCTTATCTTCCGCGGATCCCAAACTGTTTATCTTTAATTTTGGGCCTTTAACACCGAATTCCTTTAACAAATGCATCGCTAAAGTAATGATCTCCGCATCAAGAAACGGGGAAGCTTCATCAACGCCTATGGCCTCCACACCGATCTGATGGAACTGGCGCAAACGTCCCTTTTGGGGACGCTCACCGCGGAACATAGGCCCTATATAAAATAATTTACTTAAAGGTTCTTTCTTATCAAGACTATTCTCTATATAAGAGCGGACAACTGAGGCTGTGCCTTCCGGCCGCAAGGCAAAACCCTCATCATCTTTTGAGGAAGCTAATTCCAAGAGCTGTTTATTGACTACTTCGCTGGTTTGGCCAAGCGACCTTTTAAACAGATTGATATCTTCATAGATAGGTGTACGGATTTCCCTATAGCCGTAGGATTTACAAATTTTTCTGGCTTGAAACTCTAATGTTTCCCAGACAGGACTGGCATCGGGTAATATATCGGACGTCCCACGGGGGACATTGAAGGTTTTATTCACGTGTATTTCCCGGTTTATTTTACTTTTTGCTTCATTTCTAAACCGGACTTAAACACGACCACTTTCCGGGGAGGGACGGGAACGCTCTGTCCCGTGCGGGGATTGCGGCCGAATCGGGCACGGCGCTCTTTGACCTTAAAAACGCCAAAATTGCGCAGTTCCACCTTATCGCCCTGCATCAGGGAATCGACGATGACATCAAAAGTCTTCTGTACGATCTTTTTGACATCAACTTGTTTGATGCCGGTCGCATCCGTGATCCTTAAAACAATATCTTTTTTCGTCATTACAAGCTCTCCTTGTCGTTATTAATTCTAACTATAGTACCAACAACGACTTACAGTGTCAACGAAAAATTATTCTCCCCCACCAAAACTTTAAGCTCCTCCATTAAGACCTCACTGGGCGTCACATACATGTCTTCACCCACCAAGATCTCAACTTTTTTAAAATTATTCGTATCCATTTGCAGATAAACCGGGACTTTACCCGGAAAACGCGCTAATTTTTCCTTTAATTTTTCCAATCCATGCTGATTGGTGTGGGACAGGTCCACTTGAAGTGATTTGATAAGCTCATAAACCTCTTCTATCCCGGCCATTTCATTGGCGATCATCTTAGGAAACCCGTCACGGAAGCTCACCTTGCCTTTGACCACCACCACCGTGTTTTCTTTCAAATATGAAGCGATCTCGGTATAACTTGACGGGAATACCACCAGTTCCATTTCTCCGTCGATATCTTCTAAACCCACAATGGCCATGCGTTCATTGGTCTTTTTAGTACTGGTAAGTTTGACCGTTGTAATGAGCCCGATCATCCGCACTTCCTGACCATCAGTAGCTCCTTTGATATTAGCGGTGGTAAAATCAGCAAACTTCTCAATTTCAGTCTTATAACGGTCTAACGGATGCCCGCTTAAATAAAATCCTAATAAAGCTTTTTCATTGGTCAATAATTGGGACTGCGGCCATTCTTCGATATCAGGCATTTTTTCATCGTTCTTGCCAAAACCACTTTCTTCCTCTCCTGTGCTGAAAAATGAAAATTGACCGATCTCCTTTTCTTTCTGACCCCGCACGCCCGCTTCCAAGGCTTTTTCAAGGACCGCCATCATTTGGGACCGCCGGCAATTAAAACCGTCAAAGGCCCCACATCTGACCAAACTTTCCACCACTTTCCGGTTATTCAAACGCAGGTCTGTCCGGCGGCAAAAATCAAAGATGGAGCTAAATTTATCGCCTTCCTTACGGGCTTTGACCATGGATTCAATCGCCCCGGCACCAATATTCTTGACCGCCAATAATCCATAACGAATGTCTTTTTTATTCTCAACAGCAAATTGGGCCTGGCTGAAATTCACGTCAGGTGCCAAGACCTTGATGCCCATGGCCCCGCACTCTTTGACATACTCAACCACCTTGTCTGTATTGTCTTTTTCAGAAGTCAAAAGCGCTGTCATGAACTCTACCGGATAATTGGCCTTTAAATAGGCCGTACGATAGGTAATAAGGGCATACGCCGCCGAATGGCTGCGGTTAAATCCATAACCGGCAAAATAATCGATCAGGTCAAATAGTTGATTGGCTTGGGCTTCAGCGATCTGATGGGTCTTGGCGCATCCTTCTATAAAAAAGGAACGCATTTTCTGCATTTCCGACGCTATTTTCTTGCCCATGGCCTTGCGCAGGTCATCGGCCTGGGCCATGCTAAAGCCCGCGATAACAGAGGCGATCTGCATGACCTGCTCTTGATAAAGGATGATCCCATAGGTGGCTTTAAGAACACCCTCGAGCTTGGGATGCGGATAGGAGATCTTTTGGTCCCCACGCTTTCGTTTGATAAAATCATCAAGCATCCCTGATCCCATGGGACCTGGACGGTACAAGGCCAGGATCGCGATCAGGTCTTCAAATTCGGACGGACGCATTTTCTTTAACAGGTCCCTCATGCCCCCGCTTTCCAGCTGGAACACACCCATCGCGTTGGCCTTGCCTAACATTTCATAGGCTTTTTTATCATCCAGCGGCAAGGTGTCAATATCTACGTCAATACCCCGCTCTTGCTTAATAAGTTTTATCGTTTCCGCGATAACCGTCAGGGTCCGAAGCCCCAGGAAATCCATTTTCAATAGGCCTATTTGGGAAATGCCATCCATGTCAAAGCCCGTGGTGATCTGACCGTCCGAACTTTTAAACAAAGGCACATACTCGGTCAGCGGCCTGTCTGAGATCACCACCCCGGCGGCATGGATCGAAGCGTGGCGGTTGAGGCCTTCTAAGACCTGGGCGGTGGCCAATAACTGTTTGGCGGTCTTGTCAAATTCAACGGCCTCACGCAATTGAGGTTCTACATTCAATGCCTGTTCAATGGTGATCCCGATCTCATTGGGGATGAGCTTGGCAATGCGGTCGACATCCGGATAATTCATCCCCATGGCACGTCCCACGTCGCGCACCGCGGCCTTGGCTTGCATGGACCCGAAGGTGATGATCTGGGCCACATTATCAACCCCGTATTTTTTCGTGACATAGTCAATGATCTCACCGCGGCGCTCATAACAAAAGTCTATGTCAATATCCGGCATGCTTTTCCTGCCCGGGTTCATGAAGCGCTCAAATAAAAGGCCGTATTTGATGGGATCCAAGTCCGTGATCCCCAATAAATAACTGACAATACTGCCGGCGGCTGATCCGCGTCCAGGTCCGACGGGGACATTGATCGATTTGGCGTAATTAATAAAATCCCAAACTACTAAAAAATAACTTAAAAAACCCATGTCCTCGATGGTCTTTAATTCCCGCTCCAGGCGCTGGCGTAGGAGTGCGTTTTCTCCCTCGGGGTAGCGCCTTTTCATCCCTTTTTCACAAAGTTCAAGCAAATACGCCTTGGGGCTTGAATCCTTCGGCACTTCATAACGCGGCAGATGGTACTGGTCAAAATCAAGTTTGACATTACATTGCTCGGCAATCAGCAAGGTATTGCTGACCGCTTCGGGAAGACTTGCAAAGACCGCACACATCGCTTGGGGTTCTTTAAAATAGAATTGGTCGGTCGCAAATCGCATGCGGTTGGGATCGCCCAAGGTCGTCTGGGTCTGGATGCAAAGCAGGGTCTCATGCGCCATGGACTGATTTTGCTCAAGATAATGCACATCATTACTGGCCACCAGGGGCAAGTTTAATTTTTGGGCGATCGCGATCAAGTCTTCATTGACTTTTTTCTGCTCCATAATGCCATGGTCCATGAGCTCGATATAATAATGACCTTTGGCGAAGATCTGACGGTAATCATCAGCAGCCTTGAGGGCCGCATCAAAATTGCCGCGCAGTAATAATCCCGGCACCTCGCCTTTGAGGCAACCTGACGAACCGATCAATCCTTGGGCATGGCGGCTTAATATCTCTTTATCAATTCGCGGTTTATAATAAAAGCCTTCCAGGTATGATGCTGATACTAATTTCATTAAATTGGCATAGCCTTCATTATTCGCGGCTAATAATGTCAGATGAGAAATGCTTTTTTGATCAGAGTTCTTTTCAAAACGGCTGGTGGGTGAAATATAAGCTTCACAGCCAAGGAGAGGCTTGATCTTGGCCTTGTTACAGGCCTTGTAAAAATGGATAGCCCCGAACATATTGCCATGGTCAGTCATGCCTAAAGCCGGCATCCCTAAGCTCGCGGCCTTATTGACCAGCTCCTCCACCCGGCATGCGCCATCTAAGAGGGAATATTGGGTATGGACGTGTAGGTGGACGAATTCAGGAGTGCTCATAAGATGCAAAAGCCTTAGGTGTTAAATATAATATTACTTTAACACCTAAGGCCTTGGGGAATCAATACAAAATTAATCGTTAATCAGTATTTCCACTATTGACCGGCTGACAAAGTGTTTGATATCCGTTATCTGTGTACACTTCGGTCCCTAGACAGTAACAGCGCTGGTTTCCGGGTGCCGGATCATCGCAAGAATAGCTAATATATCCGCCAACTGCCGGTGATGGTGTCGCCACCGGGGTTGAATCTGTTGAGCTTGGTGTGCTTGTCGTATTTGTTGCTGTATTTTTAATTTGTATAGGCGCCATGATCTGGACAAGTCCATCCCCCACATTTACATTATTCTTATTTACATGCAAAGAATCCGGCGGCTGGCCAATAACGATTGATTTTCCGCTAATAGCAGCCGAAAGACCAAACGTTGTTGAATTATTATCATGTGAGGTCAATCCGCCAGAAAACGTGGATGTGGTCCCCGGCGTTTGGAAGGTATCAAAAAATAACCAGCTCCCCGTTTGAGGGTTAAGTTTATAAACCAATGCCAAAGAAGTGTTTGGATTATTGGATGGCAAATATTGGGCAATTATCCGGTGGTTTTTGGCAACTACATTACCTATCGTTCCAGTTTGTGAAACACCGGAAGGCAAGATCTTATTCAACTGCTGTTCGCTGAATGATAAAGGTGACGTATGAACAAGATCAACGTAAATATTGCTCTTGCTGCCGATCATTAAAAAAGGTTGGGCAGGATTGCCGGGAATATCAACTAATGCGACTAAGGACCCATAGGTCACATCCGTGCTCTTATTGATGACATCTTTAAATTTCCAGTTATTGGCAGGATTTTCTTTGTAAAAGTAGACATATCCGCTTACGTTTGCAGCACTATTTAGATTAGGGGCCCCTATAAATATATAAGTTCCATCAGTGGCCACTGACTTACCAAAAACTATCCCGATTGCAGCACTATTTCTGATAACAAAAATTTGGCTCCATTTTCCTGATATTTTACGAAATACATGCACGCTGCCATTGGCAGGTTCACCAACAACTACCGTATTGTTACTTGCGGAAGCTGCGATACTGATCCCCTGGGAAGAGGCATGAGAACCAAAAGTATATTTAAACTCTTGGTTCCAAACAGTTTTATTAGCGGTGGCACGGGTATATATATAAATGCTTTGTGGGTGAGATGCCCCGCTTGATGTTACAGGATTAGTTGCCGCAACCAAAAGACCGTTATCTTCAACCATTTGACTGGCAAAATGATTTAATGGCTGGATATCTGCAGGAACTATATTCCCCGTTGAATCCAATACCCATTGATTATTTAGCCATTGATACTGGTAAATGGCTCCCATACCGCTATTAGCAAGCGGGTCTCCAACCAAAATTGTATCATTGGCTATAACTCCGCTCGAAGCAGCAAATCCCGGCTGGGTAAAACGTGATGAATTAATAATTGTCGTAGAATAATATTTCGCCAATATGGCTTGCTCGACATTTAATAAATTCTGTGCAGCGGTTTGATAGAAACCATTTGGATGATTGACCGTATCCCCTATGGATTTATTGGTCACTGTTATCGGATTGTTCTTATCTTCGATGACGCTGACAAAATGCTCTGCCTGCTGTAAGAGCATATTATATTGTGATGTAAAACTGATCCCATCGTTTTGGACAATTAATTTATTGTTTTTTAGGTTAGTAATGGCCTGCATAGCTATATTATAGCTAATCAGGGTTAATCGGTCTGTCAATGCAGTAAACTGCGAGTCAGAGGCCGGGATCATGGCTAGATCAGCTTCAGCGATCTTTCTTAATTGATTGGCCGAAGAACCGACTGTAGCTAAGTTGTAAAAGGCGATGTTTGCAGCTGCCAACTGGTCCGCTGTTTGGGCCAAAACTAATGACGGCATTACAGCTAAACCTAACAATAAAAATAAGCCTTTTGGGAAAAGATTATTTCCGCGCATACACTGACTCCTTGTGATTAATTGGATTTTTAAAACGCGAGCATTACTTCTGGGGAAGAAAACGCTATGCTAAAAACTTACACATTTATTTGTAAAAAACAGGTCGACTATTCCCACTCAATGGTCGCGGGGGGTTTGGAGCTGATGTCGTAAACGACACGGTTAACGCCCTTGACTTCATTGATGATGCGGTTGGAAATACGGCCTAATATATCATAAGGTAGCTGCGCCCAATCCGCGGTCATGCCATCAGCGCTGGTCACGCAACGCACGGCAACGACATTTTCATAGGTGCGCTGGTCACCCATGACACCAACGGTCTTAATGGGAAGCAATACAGCAAATGATTGCCAGAGGTCCTGATAAAGACCGGCCTTTTTAATTTCATCCAAGACGCGGTCATCGGCCTCACGCAAGATTTCCAGACGCTCAGGAGTGACTTCGCCGATAACACGGATCGCCAAACCAGGGCCTGGGAAAGGCTGACGTTTGAGGATGGATTCCGGCATCTGTAAATTCTTGCCGATCAAACGCACTTCATCTTTAAAAAGTTCACGTAAAGGCTCAACTAATTTAAATTTCATGTCCTTGGGCAATCCACCGACATTATGATGGCTTTTGATGACAGCCGTCGGGCCGCCATGGGCGGGTACAGATTCGATCACGTCAGGATATAAAGTTCCCTGGGCCAGGAATTCAGCACCCTTGATCTTTTTGGAAGCATCCTGGAAGACGCGGATGAATTCATCACCAATGATCTTGCGTTTTTCTTCAGGGTCTTCAACGCCTTTGAGCCGGTCAATAAATCTTTTCGCGGCTTCAATGACGGTCAAATTCATTTTAAAATGCCCCTTGAAGGTACGGGCAACTGAGGCGGATTCATTTTTACGCAATAAGCCATTGTCGACAAAAATACAATACAAACGGCTGCCGATCGCTTTTTGAAGCAATACAGCCACGACGGCAGAATCAACTCCCCCGCTTAAACCTAAAACTACTCTTTTATTGCCGACAGTTTCCTGGATCTGTTTGATCGCGGCCGTGGCAAAACGGTCCATGGTCCATCGCGGCAAGCATCCGCAAATGGTATAAGCAAAATTCTGGATCATCTGAAGGCCGCGCTGGGTGTGGGCGACTTCCGGATGGAACTGCACCCCGTAGATCTTGCGATTACGATTAGCGATCGCGGCATTAGCTGCATTTAAAGTATGGGCAATGCGGACAAAGCCCGGCGGTGGTGTGATGATCTCATCGCCATGGCTCATCCAGCAGGTCAAATTCGTCGAGAGATTTGTAAAAAGGTCTTTATTGTTGTCGATAAAAAGTTCGGCTTTGCCGTATTCACGGTCCTTGGCCTTCGCCACCTTGCCGCCTAACATATGGGTAATGGCCTGCATACCGTAGCAAACGCCTAAGATGGGGATATTTAATTTAAAAATTTCCGGGTTTGGTAAAGGAGCATTCTTGTCCGTGACACTTTGCGGACCGCCGGAAAGGATGATGCCTTTAGGATAGATCTCTTTGATCTTTTCAGGAGTTATATTATAAGGAACGATCTGGCTGAAAACTTTGCTTTCACGCACACGGCGGGCAATGAGCTGGGTGTATTGCGAGCCCAAATCCACGATCAGGATGATATCGCGGCTTCTTTGTTTTTTGATCTCCATCGGTACGATCTTGGAAGAAGATCTTAACTTGATGGGTTTCATCAAACCGTGCACAGGTTTGCGCTTGCCGGGTTTTCTGGCAAAACGGCTGACATGGATCCTTTTTACGGCCTTTGGAGCAGCCTTTTTTACGGGTTTCTTTGCTGCTTTTTTGACCGGTTTTTTCGTAGCCATTCGATATTACTCCTTTATTATGGAACCCCTTACTTACCCATTCCCACTCTTTGTCCGATTTGGAAAACTTTGCCTTCTGTTTGGATCGAAGGAGCCAGGATGATCTCGACATCATGCATTTCTTTAAGGTTACGGGCGCCTAAGGACCCCATCGAAGTCTTTAAAGCACCGACTAAATTCTGTGAACCGTCATCAACACGGGCCGGGCCCATGAGAATTTCTTTAAGTGTTCCGCTCGTCCCCACCTTGATCCGTGTACCGCGGGGCAGATTGGCATGCGATGTAGCCATGCCCCAATGATACCCACGCCCCGGAGCTTCTTCAGCCTTGGCAAAGGCAGAACCCACCATGACGGCATCTGAACCGGCCGCGAAAGCTTTGCAGATCTCGCCACCAATACGCATCCCGCCGTCGGTAATCATAGGAATATATTTGCCGCGTCGTTTGAAATAATAATCACGGGCTGCACAGCAGTCAACAGTCGCGGTGATCTGCGGGACGCCAATACCCAACACTCCGCGTGAGGTGCAAGCAGCACCCGGGCCGATCCCGACCAAGACGCCTGATGCGCCCGCTTCCACGATCTCTAATGCCATGTCATACGTGACCACATTACCGACAATGACCGGCACCTTTGTACTCTCACAAAATTTCTGTAGATCTAATACTTTATATTCCGTGGCAATATGGCGTGTCGTGGCAACGGTGGACTGCACGATAAAAATATCAACGCCCGCTTCAGCAGCGATCTTGGAAAAAGCAACCGCATTTTGAGGGATACAACTGACGATGGCCGGCACCTTGGCTTTTTTAATTTCCTCAATGCGTTTGGCGATCAACTTTTCTTTGACCGGGAATTTAGTGTTTTCGTATAAACTTTGGACTAATTTGGTGGCTTCTTCCGGTGTGGCAGATGCTATTTGTTTTAAAATCCCTTCAGGATCATCATAACGGGTCTGGATACCATCAAGGTTCAAGACCGCAATACCGCCAAGCTTACCCATCGCAATGGCAAAATTGACGTCCACCACCCCATCCATGGACGCCGCCATGATAGGAACGGGGAATTTATATTTTCCTAAAATAAAAGTAGTGTCTACTTCAGTAGGGTTGACCGTTACCGTCCCTGGAACCAGTGCTACCTCGTCAAAACCATAGCATCTACGCGCCCGGCGCCCGATGCCTATCCAATCAGCCATTACCTAACCCCCTTGTTTTCAATGAGATACAAACCGAAAATCAGGCTATAAAAACGAATTTGAAGCGGAATTATACTCTATTGTAAATCAAATGTCAACTTAAAAAAACAAACACCCGGTGTTAGGAAGGTTAATCATTCCTAACACCGGGTGTTGTGGAGGTTTATTAATACATTCCGCCCATACCACCGCCACCGGGCATCGGAGGCATGGCTGGTTTTTCCTTTTCAGGAACATCGGTGACCAGGCATTCCGTGGTCAACAGCAGGGCCGCGATGGAGGCCGCATTTTGTAAAGCAGTGCGGGTCACCTTGGCCGGATCAATGATACCTGCTTTGATCATATCCACATATTGGTCAGAATTAAAATCATAACCAAAAGCAGAGTCTTTTTCGTTCTTCAAATGCTCAACGATGACAGAGCCTTCAAGGCCGGCATTGAAAGCTAATTGACGGATCGGAGATTCTAAAGAACGAAGCACAATCTCAGCACCGGTCTTCTCATCACCCTTAAGGTCAATGCCTTCCAAGTCCTTGATGCAGCGCATTAAAGCCACACCACCGCCGGGAACAATACCTTCTTCAACAGCCGCGCGTGTCGCATGCAACGCATCTTCAACACGGGCCTTCTTTTCTTTCATTTCAGATTCGGTGGCAGCGCCAACATTGATGATGGCCACCCCGCCGGCGATCTTGGCCAGGCGTTCCTGTAATTTTTCTTTATCGTAGGAAGAATCTGTTGTGTCGATTTGGTTCTTGATCTGGGCCAACCGTGCCTTGATATCAGCCTGTTTACCGCCACCCTGTACGATGGTGGTATTGTCCTTGTCGATCTTGACCTTTTTGGCACGGCCTAAATCTCCCACATCGACATTCTCGAGTTTAAGCCCTAAGTCCTCGGTAATGGCTTTACCGCCTGTTAGGACAGCGATGTCTTTCAACATTTCCTTACGGCGATCACCATAGCCTGGGGCCTTGACTGCGGCGCAATGCAAGGTGCCGCGCATCTTGTTAACAACCAGGGTCGCTAAAGCTTCACCTTCGACCTCTTCGCAGAGGATCAATAAAGGACGTCCTGCTTTGGCCACTTTTTCCAACACAGGAAGAATGTCCTTGATGCTGGAAATTTTCTTTTCGTAAAGGAGGATATAAGGATCTTCAAGTTCGCAGACCATCTTTTCCATATCAGTGGAGAAATACGGAGAGAGGTATCCCTGGTCAAACTGCATACCTTCAACAATTTTGAGTTCCGTAAAGATGGT
>CAZASA010000077.1:0-11262 GCA_964487685.1 uncultured Planctomycetales bacterium | reverse complement strand
GTGTCACCTTAATTCTACCTTAATTCAGTTGTGTGTCACCTTAATTTTGAAATAGTTCTTCTTTCCTTCTTTTATTTTCATTTTTTTGCAATTAGTATGAAATATGTTATACTTTAGTAGGAAAGGATGTGGGTATGATAAAAGCAACAAAGATAGCTATAAGTTTACCAATTGAGGATTTAGCGCGTATTGAAAAAATACGTAAAGAGTCTGGGATCCAAAGGAGTTCTTTGATCGATACTGCCATTCGTTTTTGGTTAGACAACAGGGATAAACAAAAGATGGTTGAACAATATGAAGCGGGTTACCGACATCACCCTGAATCCATCGATGAAATAAAAGCCATGGAACAGCTTTCCGCTGATGCATTTGCAGAGGAGGGATTGAAATGAGAAGAGGAGAGGTCTGGTGGGCTGAACAACCAAAACCCATTGGCCGGCGGCCTGTTTTGTTGCTTTCCCGTGACGAGGCTTATAATGTCCGCAATGCTGTGACTGTTGCTCAAATTACGACAACAATTCGAAATATTCCTGTAGAAGTACCTCTAGATAAGAAAGATGGCCTTCCTCAATCATGCGTTGTTAATCTCGATACTATCACGACTGTTAGGAAATCCATTTTGACTGAAAGGGTCTGTGCTCTCAAAGCTGAGAAAATGCATCACATTAATAAAGCCATAAGATTTTCTTTGGCTTTGGATTAATAACTTTTCCCCAAAATTGTTCCAGTCCACTTTTTAATCACAAGTATCTTGTTTATTAATAAATAATATTTGCTTTTTATCAATGTTGTGTTAAATTTAAATCATTCATAAAAAACTTTTTTTTGAAGTAAAAACATAAGCGTAATGATAGCTTTATGACTTAGGTCATTTAATCAATGGGGTGTCTTTTCATTTTTTTTAAGGAGATGACAATAATGTTTTTTAGAAAAATTCTTATAATTGGATCTATCTGCCTATTAACAGGGTGTGCTACAGTAGCGCCTCAACAGCAACCGGTTGAAGCCCCAGCATCACAACAAGCACAGCTTGAAGCCCAGCAGCTTGCCCAACTACCGCCAATGAAAAAATACAAAATGAAAGTTGTCATTGGTCGTTTTACTAATGAAACAAATTATGGAAGGGCGTTGCTTAGTGATGAAGAATATCAGCATATGGGAGTACAAGCTAGTGATATGCTTGCTACAAGATTAATACAATCGAATCGTTTTATTGTATTAGAGCGTCCGGATTTAAGCCAAATCCAGGCTGAACAGCAAATTGCTAAAATTCAAGGTATAATTGGTGCGGATGCCATGATTTTTGGAGCTGTTACAGAGTTTGGCCGTTCAGTGGAAGGAAAAGCAGGATTTTTAAGCAGCGCGGTCATTCAAACAGCCAGATCAACAGTTGAAATCCGTCTCGTTGATGTAAAGACCGGTCAAGCATTCTTTTCTACAGCTGGTACTGGCAAGGCAAGTACTGAACAAGGGCAAACAGCTGGCTTTGGCAATGCAGCGGCTTATGATTCAACGCTTAATGACCGGGCCATCGGGGCTTCGATCTCTGATCTGATCAATAATCTTATTGTCACGCTGGAAAACCGTCCTTGGAAAACGGATGTTCTTAAGGTTGATGGGGACCAGGTCTATATTAGTGGAGGCCAATCTCAGGGAATTAAAGCAGGGGATATTCTATTTGTTATGAAGAAAACAGAAGCCGTAAAGAGCCAACAAAGCGGTTTTACAATTGATTTACCACCGGTAAAAATTGCAACCATCAAGGTTGTCGGCTTGTTTGGCGATACTGAAACAAATGAAGGTTCCCAAGCCCAGATAATTGATGGAAAGATTGATCCAACTACGATTGATCAGCTTATTGTAAAAGAGGGTGAATAAATGAAAAAAATTTTATTGTCCTGTGCATTTTTAAGTATTTTTGCAATTGGATGCAATACTTATCCGATCACTAATGTCAGCACTGTTGATTCACGTCCGACTCTTACATTTACAGGAGCATCAGAAGGTTCGATTCTTTCAGTTGACGGTATTAATATGGGGCCGGTTTCTCAATATAATGGTAATCCTAGAGTTTTGCGGGTTGAGCCTGGAACTCACATAATTATAGTGATGCTAAATAATAAAATAGTCTTCCAACAAAACGTATTTGTTGAAAGTGAAAACAAAGTCATCAGTATTCATTGATCAGGAATCGTGCATGTATAAAAAATTATTGGTTGTGATCCCATTATTACTTTTGTGCGGATGTGCCACTCAAAAATATGGTTGGTATGGCTATGATGATTCACTTTATGCTTATTATAAACATCCTGAGAATAAGGCAAAATATATAGAGAGATTAAGGGTTATTATTGAAAAAGCAGAACAATCGAATACTAAAGTTCCTCCCGGGATCTATGCTGAATATGGTTATGTTTTTGATGAAGCGCAAGATTATTCAAAAGCGATTGTTTATTTTAGAAAAGAAGAAGGCATGTGGCCTGAATCCGCCTTTTTTATGGAAAAGATGATCCGGGATTGTCAGGCCATGTTGGGTAATCCAAAATCTAAGGCATCTTAATGAAAAATTTTATTTTGATCGGTTTAATAGTTTTTGTTTCCGGCTGCGTCACTGTCCCTAAAAAAGATTACACAAGATTTTATGCAGTAGCTCCAAGGTCAATTCTTATCGTTCCTGTTGTCAATCGAAGCGTCAATGTCGATGCGCCCAACTACTTTTTATCGAGTATTACTATCCCAGTGGCGGAGCAGGGGTATTATGTTTTCCCTGTTAACATGGTCAAGCGTGTCCTTGAAGATAATGGCCTTTCTGATGCTGATATGGTCCATAAGGCCTCAGTTCAAAAGCTTGCGTCTTTATTCGGAGCTGATGCCGTTTTATATATCAGTATTAATCGATGGGACGCAAGATGGATGCTCATATCTACAACTATAACAGTACAGTTAGTCTATATGATTAAAGACGGTAAAACTGGGGATACATTATGGGCTGATTCTCGAACAGTTCAATATACTCCCCAAGGCTCTTCAAGCGGTAATCCTTTAGCTGATCTGATTGTAGATGTAGCTATCGCAGCTATGGAAAAAGCAGAACCTAATTATATGCCTTTGGCCAAACAGGCAAATGCTGAAGCATTCAAATTTCCTGGTCCTGGTATTCCTCCGGGGCCGTATTCCAAATAAATTAGTTCTAATAAAGAAGTCGAGACACATTGAATTAATTCAATGTGTCCTGTTTTTTTAGTAGACCAGGTCAGCCTATTTTTCTGATGGGCTTGACATTGTGGTATTTTCGTGGTATTTTTGTGGTAGATATATGGAATAGAAAAAGGAGAAGATATGCCAACGTTATTTGATACAGTGCCACAGCAGGATTACCTAGATTTATATAAAGGTAATAAGCCACAGTATGACACAATTGTTCAGTTTTTGCATTTTAAAAAAGAGGACATTTCTAAAGCGACAGGTCTTTCTCAACATTCTGTTAGATATGATGATAAAATGCCTCCTGAATTAAAAGAACGCATCAATGAATGGGCTATTTTGTTTAATTTAGTTGCAGGATTCTTTAAGGGTAATGCTGAAAAAACACATCAATGGTTTGTTACATTAAATCCTCTTTTAGGTAATGTGGCTCCGCGAGACATGATCCGTTTTGGCAGGTACAAAAAACTTTTAAAATATGTAATGAACGCTTTGGCCGAAAACAGAGGGTAGGTATTTTATGTATAAATACTGGCCACAACCTTCCGGCCGGCCACCCCAAAAGAAACAAATTCAATTCCTATTAGATCAATTTTCCTCAGCAGATATTAAGAAATGGAAAAACATCAAAGATCTATTTTTAAAATTCCACTGGGATTTTTATAGTAGCCTTGCTTTTCAACGTTCTAAAATTGCTGATGAAATAAAGAAATCATTATTAGAAGCATCACATAAATCTTACACCTTTACAAGATGGCAACGAGTAGTACGATTTAAACATTCAGTTGAGCCATTGTCATTGACAGGAAGCTTGGCGGACCCGGGAGGGAGATTTAACATCGGGGATATTAACTCAGCCCAATTCCCGCCTTTTCCTGCATTATATATTGCCACGGGCAAAGAGACAGCCCTTCAAGAGGCGTTGTGTCAAAAAATCGATTCCAAGAATCTGAACAATGCTTTAAATTTTGCATTAGCAGATCCAACGTCTGTTACTAATGTTTCCGTTAGTGGTCGTCTGGATACAGTGATTGATCTTAATCAATCTGTTAAGCTTCAGCCTTTTATTGATTTAATGAAGAATTTTACTGTTCCAGACCATTTATTTGATATAGCAAGAATATTGAATTTTAAAGATAAACCTGAAGTTATAAAAACTGTTCCTAGATTAATAGACAGTCTTCTTGCCCCCAATTGGCGCGAATGGCCTATGCAGTTTGATGTGCCAGTTGCTTCACAAATTTTTGGCCAATTAGTTAAAGATGCTGGTATAGAGGGTATTTTATATCCTTCAAAGTTTTCAAATAAAAATTGTTTAGTTATTTTCCCTCAGAATTTTGACGATGCTAGTAATTCTTTAATTCAATTAGACGATGTCCCTCCCAAAGAAACCAAGATTTTAATGTGGGATGCGGCTTCCTGGCGTATCCACAGCAGAAAAGATTAGTAGCCAAAGTGGGACAGTGCAGATATAAATAGCCTTAACTAAGAATAACCTATGAGAACCACATTAAATATCAACGATGATTTATTGCATGATGCGGCCAAGCTGACCGGTATTAAGGACAAAACAGCCCTTGTCATGCTAGGACTTAAGTCTTTGATAGCCAAAGAATCTGCTCGTCGTCTTGCGCAACTTGGCGGAACCCAAAAATCCCTCCGCCACAATGCTTTTAAATCAGCCTTGGACAAGGTCAATAGAAAACATGCTCAAACATTAAAAGCCCTTGCCTAAATTATGAATTCACCTGTTTTTTTTGTTAATTTTTAAAATTCTCTAAAGATTTTCTCAGGGGCGTGGGCAGGGGGATTTTTTTCTTTGTCTTTTGATTGATGGTCACGTGCACGGTTTTGGCTGTTCCGACCAAAGTTTTTCCGCGTTTCAGGGTATATTCCAGTGAAAATGAAGTTGTGCCGATGTGTCCGATCCTGATGGCGATAGCGATTTTGTCACCGGCATATAGAGGGGCTTTGAAATCTGATTCTGCATGAACAATGGGCTGAAAATAATCCGTTCGTTTAAGGACCGATTGCAGGCCTGTTCCTAATTCTTCCAGTAATTCTTCATAAGCGTCGTGGATCAACTTAAATTGGTTGGCAAAAAAAATAATGCCGGCGGCATCGGTGTCGTGCAAACGTATTTTTGTCGTGTAGGTAAACATGGTGTTAATTATATCAAAAATACAGGCTTGTCAAACATTTTGAATTATGTTATTGTATCTAAGTCGAAAGTTGAAGTATATAAGAAGAATTACAATTTGATAAATAAAAACTGGATTCCCGCTTTCGCGGGAATGACAAATAACCACGAGTGTCCGGAATAAGGACCATAAGTAATTAGGAAAGGGGTTTTTATGGCAGAACGTGCAGGTGCAGTGACAATGAAAGGCAATCCATTAACCTTGACCGGCCAGGAAATTAAGGTGGGGGACCAGGCTCCTGATGTTACCTTGGTGGCCAATGATCTTTCCGAGGTCAAGTTGTCTTCATATAAGGGAAAGAAAGTCATCATATCCGTCGTCCCATCACTGGATACGCCTATATGTGACCTTCAGACCAAACGATTTAATCTGGAAGCTTCAAAATTATCGGATGTCGCTGTTTTAACGGTGAGCAAGGACCTGCCATTCGCCCAAAAGCGTTGGTGCGGGGCTGCCGGTGCGACCGCTGTTAAAACGTTGTCTGATTTCCGTGGGAATTTTGGTGAAACCTATGGTGTCCTGATCAAGGGTCTAGGTCTTTTGGCCCGTTGTATTTTTGTGATCGATGAAACGGGTAAAGTCACCTATATCCAATTAGTCAAAGAAGTTGCCAGTGAACCGAATTATGAAGAAGTGCTCAAGGCTGTTAAAGGGGAGTCTTGCGGTTGTGGGCATAATCATTGAACTCCCCCCAGCCCCTCTTTATAAAAAAGAGGGGAGTATAACAATTTAGGAGAAGATAATATGGCTTATACTTTACCACCGTTAGCATATCCGTACAATGCCCTGGAGCCGCACATTGATGCGCGCACCATGGAGATCCATCACACCAAGCATCATCAAGCCTACATTAATAATCTTAACAATGCCATCAAAGGCAAAGCAGATCTGGAAAGCAAATCCGTCGAGCAATTGATCGCTGATATCAATGCCATTCCGGAAGATATCCGCAACGTCGTGCGTAACAACGGCGGCGGTCATGCGAACCATACGTTTTTCTGGACTGTCATCGGGCCTAATGCCGGCGGAAAACCGCAAGGTAAAGTTGCCGCGGCCATCGACGCTGCATTTGGTTCATTTGATGCCTTCAAAGAAAAATTTGCCCAAGCCGCGACGACGCGTTTCGGCAGCGGATGGGCTTGGCTTAGTGTTGCCAAGGATGGTAAATTGGAAATCTCTTCGTCCCCGAACCAGGACAGTCCTTTGATGGAAGGCAAAACCCCCGTCTTAGGCATTGATGTTTGGGAGCATGCGTATTATCTGCATTATCAAAATCGTCGTCCGGATTACATCACCGCATTTTGGAATGTCGTCAACTGGCAGGAAGTGGAAAAACGTTTTAATAATTTTAAAAAGTAACAGTTGACCTTGCTTGATGGGACTGGTATATTTTCTTTTACCAGCCCATCAAGTAAGATCTTTTAAAAAATATAAGAAAAAAGCGTTGACTTCAAAATCTTCTCCAACTACTATATGTAGTATTACTTCAATCAAACAAGCATATATATAGTGTTTTTTTCATCTTCCACCGTTCAGGAGGTACCCCGGAATGTCCCAAGAAACTGCCGCCAATTTTGACATCAAGGTCCAAAAGCGCAACGGTCAGATCATCGAATTTATCCCCAATCGCATCACCCACGCTATCGCCAATTCTTTTAAAGAACAGATAGGCCTCCCGCGTGAATCTGAACTAAGCGACGAGGTCATGAGGAATGCTCAAAAGGTGACTGACTGTGTGGTGGCGGTGCTTAAGGAGCGGGGTATTCAACGTCCATTTTTGACCGTTGAAGAGATCCAGGATGAAGTGATCCGCCAGTTATATGAGAATGGACATAAGGAAGTTGGCGAGCGCTATGCCTCTTATCGCCGTTATCATGCGGAACGCCGCAAATTGTTTGAATTATATTCAGTGATCAAGCGTGACGGCAAGGTGGTTTCATTCAAGCAGGAGAAAATTGCCCTCGCCATTGCCAAGGCTTTGATCGCCCAAAACAAGGGTATTTATAATGAGATCTTGATCGAAAAGGCCCAGGAATTGACTGAAAAGGTCGTTTCCGAGATCCGCACCCGCTGGCCGGATGGTAAATCGATCCATATCGAAGAAGTACAGGACATTGCTGAAAAAGTGATCATGGCCGCGGGTTATCATGAAGTGGCCAAGCGCTATATTATATATAGGGAAGACCGCGCCAAAGCCCGCCGCAATCGCGGAGGGGTCCAGATCGAAGAATCCGTTGAATGGGTCAAGCATATCGTCATCAAGAATGAAAAGGGCGAGAGGCCTATTGACCTGGATGAAGTGCGTTTTAGATTTGAAACCTGCTGTAAAGGTCTGGCTGATGTCTCGGTGGACCAGCTTTTTAGGGAAGCCGTTAAGAGCTATTTTAACGGCATGACTGACCGCCAGCTTTTTCAGGCCAATGTCATGGCTGCCCGTTCTTTTATCGAGAAAGAACCGAATTACGGTTTTGTGGCCGCGCGATTATTGTTATTGATGGAATACCAGGAAGCTCTGGGCACGGAGATCTCATTTGAACGCATGCGCGCTGAATATCCGGATTATCTGGCGAGCTATATTCAATTGGGCGTTAGTCATGAATTATTGGACCAATCTTTAAAACTTTTTGACCTGAAACAATTAGGCAAAGCCATTGTCCCTGAGCGTGATTTTATTATACGTTATATGGGGTTACAGACCTTGTATGACCGTTATTTCATTCACTGGGAAGACCGCCGCATTGAATTGCCCCAGATCTTTTGGATGCGGGTATCCATGGGCCTGGCCGTCAATGAAGGGGTCAAGAAGAATGAAAAGGCCATTGAGTTTTATAATATCCTCTCAACCTTCCGTTTTATGTCATCAACACCGACCTTGTTTAATTCCGGCACACGCCATCCGCAATTGTCGTCCTGCTTTTTGACGACGGTGGAAGATGACCTGTTCCATATTTTCAAATGCATCCAGGATGATGCTATGCTTTCCAAATGGAGCGGAGGCTTAGGCAATGACTGGACCAATGTCAGGGCCATGGGTTCCCGCATCAAGGGTACTAACGGTAAAAGCCAGGGCATTATCCCGTTCTTAAAGGTGGCCAATGACACCGCCGTGGCTGTTAATCAGGGCGGTAAGCGCCAGGGCGCCATGTGCGCGTATTTGGAAGTTTGGCATTTGGATGTTGAAGAATTCATGGAATTACGCAAAAACACCGGCGATGAACGCCGCCGTACGCACGATATGCACACAGCCAGCTGGATCCCGGACCTTTTTATGAAAAGGGTCAAAGCTAACGCGGACTGGACTTTGTTTTCACCGTCTGAAACGCCGGACCTGCATCATATTTACGGCCAAAAGTTTGAAAAACGTTATGAAGAATATGAACAATTAGCCAAGGCAGGCAAGATCAGGAGTTTTAAGACGGTCTCTGCTGTGCAGTTGTGGCGAAAGATGCTCGGCATGGTTTTTGAAACCGGCCATCCGTGGCTTACTTTTAAGGACCCCTCGAACATCCGTTCTCCCCAGGACCATGTGGGTGTGGTGCATAGCTCCAATTTATGCACAGAGATCTTATTGAATACTTCCAAGGATGAGACCGCTGTTTGCAATCTTGGTTCTGTTAATCTGGCCGCTCACGTCAGCAACAAAGGGATCGATACCGCCAAACTCAAGGAAACGATCACTACCGCCATCCGTATGCTTGATAATGTGGTGGATATCAATTATTATCCCACCAGTGAATCCAAGACAGCCAATCAAACCCATCGTCCGGTGGGTTTGGGGATCATGGGTTTTCAGGATGCCTTGTATAGTTTAGATTATAGTTATGCTTCCCAGGAAGCCGTTGATTTTGCCGACCAAAGCATGGAGGCTGTTTCTTATTGTGCTTTATATGCGTCCATGGAATTAGCCCGCGAACGGGGGACATATTCAACCTATAAAGGCTCCAAGTGGGACCGCGGGCTTTTCCCTATTGATACCATAGGTCTCCTGGAAACAGAGCGGGGCGGTTATCTGTCCATGGACCGCGGTTCAATGACGGACTGGACTTCTTTACGTGCCGCTGTCAAGCAAAACGGCCTGCGCAACAGTTTGGTCATGGCCATTGCCCCGACGGCCACCATCGGGAACATCACCGGTGTCACCCAATCCATTGAGCCGATGTACAAGAATGTCTTTGTCAAAAGCAATCTTTCCGGGGAGTTTACAGTGATCAATGAATGCCTGGTTGAAGATTTTAAGAAATTAGGCATCTGGGACCAGGAAATGATCGATGACCTGAAATATTTCGACGGCAGTGTGCAGGAGATAACACGCGTACCGGCCGCCCTTAAGGCCAAATACGCCACGGCTTTTGAAATTGATTATGAATGGATCATCGAGGCTGCCAGCCGCCGCCAGAAATGGATCGACCAGGGCCAGTCTTTGAACCTTTATCAGGCCAAACCCAGCGGTAAGAAGATCAGTGATATGTATATGCATGCCTGGGAAAAAGGTCTTAAGACCACGTATTACCTGCGTTCAATGGGGGCGACACGTATTGAAAAAAGCACCCTGGATATCAATAAATATGCTAATGTGATCGGACAACGCCAGCGCGATGATAAGGGCAAGGTGGTGGACACTCCAACACCAAAACCCGGCGCCGAACCTGTCCAAGACTGCGAATCTTGTCAGTAATAATTATGTCATTCCCGCGAAAGCGGGAACCCAAATCAGGAGAAACTTGAATGTCCGAAACAACTCCAGAATGCACCGGCGGGATACGCATGACGCGCGAACGCGTCTCTGCCGATAGTAAACGTATTATCCTCAACAGCCGCACCGTTGATGTCAATCAATTAGTGCCCATCAAATACAAATGGGCCTGGCATTTCTATCTGGATGCCTGTGCGAACACCTGGATGCCGACAGAGGTTTCCATGCAGAGGGACATTGAGCAATGGAAAAATGCCGATGCATTTACACCGGATGAGCGCCATGTGATCAAACGCAATTTAGGTTTCTTCTCAACCGCGGAGACCTTGGTCGGCAATAATATCGTCCTGTCCATTTACCGTATGGTCGACAATCCGGAGTGCCGCCAGTATTTACTGCGCCAGGCCTTTGAAGAGGCTGTTCACGTGCATACCTTCCAGTATATTGCTGAATCCTTGTCCTTGGATGAGACTGAAATCTTCAATATGTACCGTGAGAACAAGGAAATCTACGAAAAAGACGAATTCTCTATGAGCTGTACTGATGGCATTGTCGATACCAATGTGGATTTGACGACAGCCGCGGGACTGCAGAAATTCGTGGATAATCTGGTAGCTTTTTATGTGGTCACCGAAGGTATTTTCTTTTATAGCGGGTTTGTGACACTTTTGTCATTTGGCCGCCAGAATCGCATGCCCGGCACCTGCGAGCAGATCCAATATATCCTGCGTGATGAAAGCATCCATATGAATTTCGGCATCGAGCTTATTAACACCATCATCGATGAAAACCCGTATTGCTGGACCCCGGAATTCAAGGAATACCTGATCACGCGCATTAAGAAAGCCGTTGAATTAGAATGTAATTATGCCCAGGAATGTTTACCGCGTGGTGTTTTGGGCTTGAATGCCTCCATGCTGCGTGAATATGTGCAATACATCGCTGACCGCCGTCTGGAAAAATTACGTTTGCCGCATCAATACAACAGCGGCAATCCGTTTCCCTGGATGAGCGAAGTCATTGATCTTAAGAAAGAGAAGAATTTCTTCGAAACCCGCGTCACCGAGTACCAAACCGGCGGCGCCTTAGAGTGGTAATAGATTAAGTTATATGCCATACTTGAATTGAAGGGAGCAGTATGCCCCAAAACATAGTCCCGCTTGG
>CAZASA010000076.1:0-11483 GCA_964487685.1 uncultured Planctomycetales bacterium | reverse complement strand
TCCGTTGATTCGTGGGTAAAAATATACCAAAGACCCATCCCAAGCAAGATCACCGCCACCGCGGTCAAAGCTGCTGCTATTTTCCAGTATTTATGGTTGAGTTCATGGAATTTATTGAAGATCTTGTTGACCATAGCTTTTCCCTTCCGGTTATAACGTGCTCAAATGAAAAGACTCTGTCTTACCCAATGCGGAATAATAATTGACTCGGGCCATATGATATTGCGCCAAGGCTGTGACATACGATTGACGTGAATCCTCGAGCGATGTCTGGGCATCAACCACCGCGATGTTATTCCCTACCCCGTTAACATATTGATCTTTGGAAAGCCCCAATTCCTGTGTCGCAAGCCTTAAGGCTTCCCCGGCGGCTTTGACCTGCTCGGTCGTTGTGCTCAAGGTATCCAGGGCCAATCGGACATCTTCTTCTACCTGTATCTGGGTATCATCGCGAAAAGTCTGGGCCTGGTCTTTGAGGCTGCGCTGTTGACGGATCTCCCCTTCGATCTGGCCCCCCTCAAAAATAGGCATGGTCATATTCACGGATATTTGCGCCGCTTTATGGGCATATTTATTCGGCTCAACCGCCGATTGCCCGTAATCACCATACAACCCGACCTTAGGCAATCGTTCCCTATTGGCCTGAGATAACTGGTATTGAGCGAATTTCACTTTTGAATTCGCAATGGACATTTCAAATCTGTCCCGGATCGCTGAATTAATGGCATCAGACGTCGCGTAGGTCCTTTCATCAAAATAACGCAAGGTATCGCTCAGGCGAATGTCACTGTCTAAGGGTAATCCTGCAATACGTTTTAAATTAAGGAAAGCTGTGTTTACGGCCTGGATCCCCTCTTGTTCCCGTGCCTTATGCTGGGCCAGACGGGTTTCTGCCCTGATGACATCCAAATTAGTCACAACCCCCACTTCCAATTGATGCTGGGCTAAATCCGTTAATTGCCGGGCCAAACGGACATCTTCCTGGACGGCCCGCAATTGTTCCTGGGCTTGTAAAACATCCAGATAAGCGATGACCGCGGCCGTGATCACCTGCTGTTGGGCCAGCTCTTCCTCGAAATTTGAAATAGCCACGTCCTCATTAGCTGCTTGTAATTTAGAAATAGCCCCCAGGTCAAAGATCCGTTGAGTGACTTGAAAACGCGCGTCAAAAGAATTGAACGGCCCGATCACCCCAAAACTAGGGATCCCTTGCGCGGCAAAATTCTCCCAAAAAACCCTGCCCTGGGAAGCACCAAAAGAAAGATGAGGCAAAAGATCGGAATCACTGATGTTCCGTCGGCCCTTGGCTTCATCAATACGTTGTTTGGCTATCTTTAACATAAGATTATTGTGCTTGGCATCATCAATGACCTGTTCAAGGCTCAAGCTTAAGGTCATCCCATTCTCATTGATCTCCTGCATCGTAGAAGGACCGGCCGCCAAAACACGGCCTTGCATGATGGGCATCATCAAGATGATCAATGCAAAAATATTTATAAACTCAACTTTTGACTTCATTGGTCCTGTTCCTTATCCGGGTCAGCAGTTCATTAAAGATCTTCTTTTCCCTGGCACTAAAAACCGAGCACATCTTGCGCATGTGTAAGTAATAGCCCGGCAATAGATCATCCAGCAATTTCTCTCCCTTAGGCAATATCCTGATCATATTGACCCGGCGGTCATTCGGATCATTGATCCGTTCAACCAATCCCTTCCGATATAAACTATCTACCAATCCGGTAATATTGGCCCGGCTGACCAGCATTAATTGGCTGATCTCGTTTTGTTTACAAGCTTTAAATTGACTGCGGCTTAATATCCTCAAGACATTAAAGCCAGCGCGGGTGATCCCGTAAGGAAGGATCTTGTTTGATAAATTTCCTGAAACCACATCATAGGTATAGGCCAGGTTTAAGAGCATCTCGACTGATGGCCAATCAAATGTCGGGTATTTGACACCCTGTTTTTTGACCTGGCTTAAGTAGTATTCTCCACGTTGGTCGATCTTTGTTGGGTCTGTCATGGTTTTCTTGCCTCCCTAGTGAAAGTGTACTGCATGTCCGGCAATTAGTCAAGTGCTTAACTGTTAAGTTATTAACTAAATTACCGTTCAAAAGGCCTGTCCAAGAATACGTAATTTTACGTATAGTCATCCGGTTGATTTATAGCTATGATTGATCTTTATAAGATTTTCTGGCCCAATCCACCTTCAAGCGCATTGACGTGCTTGAAGCAGATCTATTCAGGTGCATTGACGTACCTGATCTTTTTGGGACGCACTGAAGCGCGCCTTAAACTTTTATTTTCCTTGTTGAAGGAGATTTATGAACATTTATCCTGTAAATACCGCTGATACGGTATTTGTCCTGTTTTCTGCTGCCCTGGTCATGCTCATGACACCGGGACTGGCTTTGTTTTATGGCGGCATGGTGCGGAAAAAAAATATTTTGAGCATCCTGATGCAATGTTTTGCCGCGATGTGTATTTTAAATGTGTGGTGGATCCTGATGGGATATAGCCTCTGCTTTTTCCCGAGCCAGGGATTTTGGGGAGGATTAGGCTGGTTTGGATTAAAAGGCGTTGGATATGCCCCCATGCCCGACTATTCGACAACCATCCCGAACCGTGTCTTCATGATCTTTCAATCCATGTTCGCTGTTATCACCCCGGCGCTGATCATCGGGGCCTTTGCTGAACGGATGAAATTTTCAGCGTATTTGATCTTCACCCTGCTTTGGGCCACCTTTGTCTATGCCCCAATATGCCATTGGGTCTGGGGAAGCGGCGGCTGGTTAAAACAAATGGGCGTATTGGATTTTGCCGGAGGGATTGTTGTCCACACCACCGCCGGTGTCGGCGCCCTGGTTGCCACCATCATCATTGGAAGACGCAAAAATCTTTTCCATTCCCCTGCCCCTCATAATCTGCCGCTTGTTGTTTTAGGCACGGGCCTTTTATGGTTTGGCTGGTTTGGGTTTAATGCCGGCAGTGCCCTGGGTGTTAATGAGATCGCGGTCAATGCTTTTATCACCACTAATACCGCGGCTGCGACAGCGGGAATTACCTGGTCGTTGCTGGAATGGATCCGTAATGGCAGGCCAACGGTGTTTGGGATCGTTACCGGCTGTGTGGCAGGTTTGGCCACGATCACACCCGGAGCCGGCTATGTCGGCATAGGGTCTTCCATATTAATCGGAATGCTGGCCAGTATTTTTTGCTTTATCGCGGTGGCCGTTGTTAAAACCAAATACGGATATGATGATTCTTTGGACGTATTCGGCGTGCATGGCGTTGGCGGGATCCTGGGCACCATCTGCGTCGGGTTTTTCGCTTCAAAAGCGGTCAACCCCAACGGCGCTGATGGATTGTTCTTCGGAAATCCGCATTTCTTATTAATACAAGTCACGGGAGTGGTCGTTGCGGCCCTTTACACGATCGTTGCGACGTTTTTGATCTACAAATTCATCAATGTCTTTTTAGGCGTACGGATCGGCGAACAGGAAGAAAGCATCGGCCTTGACCTGGCCCAGCACCGTGAACATGCCTACACTATATTAGAATAACTATACAATAATGTCATTCCCGAATGCTTTTATCGGGAATCCATTTAGGAGAATTCTATGAAATTAATTATTGCTATTATCCAGCCCTACCGCTTGGAAGAGGTCAAACAAGCCTTGTACGCGGCTGACGTGAATTTGCTCACTGTCAGCGAAGTGCTTGGCCATGGCCGTCAACGAGGTGTGACGGAATATTACCGCGGGGTCAAAGAAACCGGGAACCTATTGAGAAAAGTCCGTCTGGAGATCGCGGTCAACGAGAATTTCGTTGAACCGACCATTCAAGCCATCATGAAAGGCGCCAAGTCCGGCAAGACCGGCGATGGGAAGATCTTTATCTTAGACCTTAATGAATGCGTCAGGATCAGGACCGGCGACCGGGGCCATAACGCCATCGGTTAAAAGAATGATCGGACGATTCGTTATTTAGTGACGACTTCAACGCCCCAGGACTTGTTGACCCATAAGCCGATGATCTGATGATTGGGCCAATGGCCTTTGAGGCGGCTGACGGACTTACTGATCTGTTCTTGGTGTACTTTGTCTTCAACAGGGTTACCGCGGCAATCATAATGCCCCACCACAAACAGCTTGGTGGATTTGTTGATATCAACAGAGATCTTGATACTGCGCAGGATCTCACTGACGTCTTGCTGGTTGGACAAAACCGCATCCATCCCGGCTTCCGTGATCACGTCCACAAAATCCACCTGATAATTTGTCTTGATCCAGTTGATCACAGGCAATTGCACCCGTCCGTCCATGCAATTCAGGCATGTCGCTCGTCTATCCACATTAT
Organism: uncultured Planctomycetales bacterium; assembly: GCA_964487685.1. Lineage (GTDB taxonomy): Bacteria > Omnitrophota > Gorgyraeia > Zapsychrales > Fredricksoniimonadaceae > JABDGZ01. The sequence continues at coordinate 7,124 of CAZASA010000076.1, read as the reverse complement.
CCTCCTCTTATTGATGAATTTGGTCAGCATTCTACTTAAAAAATAAGCAGATTGCAAATCCAATAAAGATAATGGATCTAAACGGAAGGCTGAGATTTCATTAATACGTTGTAGATGATCTTGATAAGGTACTCCAATTGGCCGCGGGGCTTATAATTAAGTTCCCTGCTTTTAAGTGCCCAGGCCATGGCTTGTTGGTAGTTCTTCTTCTTTAAGGAATCAATGGCCAGATAGAACATATATTCTGCCTGTTTTTCCGTTGATCCCGTCACTAGCAAGGCGTTTAAATATTTTGACTTCTCAAGTAAACGGACTTGAAAGGGGAAAAGAGAAAAATCTGTCGTATATTTAACAAATATAGCACAGGGACTCGCGGCTAAAATGTCATCCGCATAGACCCTTTCTTTAAAATTCCATATCCCATAACTTTCATTTGCTTCGGATGAGGTGACTTCTTCCGCAAAAAAGTAATAGCTTTTGGGATATAGGCGATAAAGGTCTTCACTTTCCAATCTATAAGTAAATGCATTGCCCCGATGCAAGGCCTCTTGTTCATTGATAAAAAAAAGACTGTCCTCGGATGTTGAGGGAATGATCGTGCATTGAGGATACGTCACGCTTATCTTATCGCCGAATTGACGGATCTCATGGGTGAAAGCCTGTAATTTCTTATAATAGGCCATTGTATAGACAGCATGCCCCCCCATGAATATCAAAATGAGGACCATGGTCAAAGGCTTTACAATTCTATAATTGGCCGCTTGGTCTAAATAAAACACGACAAGCATCGGAGCAAATAAAGCAAAACACGGCAAAAGATAATGAGCAGAAAAATGATTGGCAACAACCGCGAAATGCAGCAAGCAGCAAATAGACAAGGTCCCGATAAAAAAAGCGTTCCTATCCTGCCAATTTTTGATCATACGAACAAGGCTCCAAATAAAAAGTCCTAAAGCCGGAAAAATAAAAAACCAGTAAAACTCGATCATGATACCTAAATGGGCCATGAAATATTTCCCATCAAAAAATTCCTTGCTCCCCCCGCCATACAAAGATGAATGACCAAGGATCATGCCGATCCAGCTAAAAAGCTGCAGATACTTGCCTACGATCGGCAAGGTGCAAATAATAAAAAAAACCACTAAGGCCGCCGTAAACAAGGCCTTTTTTCGTAATGGAACAATGATAAAAGCTGAAAGGAGGATAAAGATAAAGTCAATCTTAGTGCCCATGCCTAACCCGCAGACAAAGGCCAGAAAAAGGACAATGAGGGTTTCTCGGGAACTTTTCTTGGAAAAATAAAGTGCCAGTATAGATAGGTTAAAAAGATTCATGATGATGATAAATAATGGTTCCGCGCTGACATTAGCGACCACGGGAACAACAGGAAAACTGCCGTTGTCAAACGACGGCATAATTAAAAAACTTAATAACGGAAGCTGGGCCAACAAGACCGCCAGCATATCTTTAGTCTTGCGGTAAATATAGACGCTTAATATGGCCAAGGTGATGAAGGAACCGAGGACTAACACCACGTATAAGGCGTTTAAATAGAATTCGGGATTTACCAGAACACGGTTGACCGCGTCAAAATTAGAGCGCCCCAAATTAAAGACAAGAATGGTCAAGGCGATCAACCCCTGAAGCGGCGTGCCGGGATGGCAGAAATCGGTAGGTGTGTGGTATTTGACTATTTGGATCGCGTTAAAAAGATAATTATAGGAAGGATCTGCGAACTGCCAAAACGGCCCCGACGCTGCCCGTAGAAAAAGAGATGTGATCAGAACAGCCAGGGGTATAAATAAAATCAATAAATACCCTCTCCATGAAAACTTCCGCATGGATCAATTCTACACCCAAACGGGCATTATTTTGACAATTTTCGATAACCAATAAAAATTAGCACAATAAAAGCAATTAACAATGATAAAAATCTAAGCAGATCAGGTAACTCAGACCAATACCAAATATACCCATCCATCACGGAAAAAATACCCCCAAACATAAGCCCGGTTCCAACTGCTTGGATAGGCACCGATGCTCCAAATAAAATGGCTATAATGCCCAACGGAACTGCCACATAGAATAAATGCAATTCGAAACGTTTTTTGGAGATCCTAAACTCTTCCTGCTTCTTTTGCATATCCTGCCGGGCTTTAATTCTTTGCTCAGGTGTGTCGTTAGCACTATAGTTGAATTGATAATAATCACTCTGCTTTGGTGAAGGGCTAAACGTGCTCACCCCATAATGAATTAACATGGGCAAAATTATAGCTATTCCAAAACCTACGGCGAATTTCTTAGAAAGCATGCCATCCTCCTTTACATTAAAAAACGCTGCTTTTTCAAAGAAAAATCATTTAGTCTCACCAAAGTAAGACGGCCCTAAATTCTTATCCATGGTCGCGCGTATGCGATCATACCACCACTTATAGCCCCAACCGCTGGGATGCAAATGGTCCTTAGAATAATACTTATCCACATCTTTTAAGAACAAGTCATCCTTGCGCTCTAAAAACAGGTCAATATATATGACACCTTCTTCTTTGGCTTTCTTCATATACAGCGCCCTCATGGCACGCGCGCGTTCAGTCATCACCCAGCTTACCGGCCATATAAAAATAGGTCCCAAGCCCACATTCCCCGAATGCAAAATGACAACATGCCTCCCCACACTCTTGGCACGCTTGATGATGATACTGATCTCACGATCGATCTTAGCGAAACTGGTTAATTGCATAATATCATTGCCGCCGATCTGCACGACAACCAAGTTATAATGCTCCGTGGGTGAGGGATTGAAAGCAGCGATCAATCCATCTAGTTTTCTGCCATTAACGCCGATATTATCAATGCTAGCCTGTGGAAAATCCTGGCCAAATCTACCGGCTACACTTTGGGATGGGTCTGCCGCACCGGTGCCGACGCAAGTGCTGTCTCCAATAAACAGGAAATGCAAAGAAGCGTTGGGGTCATGACGGATAAAAGGCTTCTGATCGTAAATAACCTTATGAACAGCTGTATGAATCGCTATTAATTGGGCCGGCACGACGATGGGTGAAAGGATGATAAGCAGGCAATAAGTAAAAATGAGTTTCATAGGATCCTGTTTGTTTTATAGGTTAATAAAACTTATTTTTAATATCTTGGGCCGTATTTTTTAACTGTCTCATAGTATAAAATTACAGTAAAAAGTCAAATGATTATATGTTAGAAATTAAAAACCACTAATCGGTGGATGTTTTTTCTTTTGGCCCCCAAGTCCAATATAAACCCAAATAAGCAACGGCATTATTTTGACCTGTGAAAGAATGACCAACGGAGAATAACAAACTAAAATCTGAAGTAAAATTATACGTCCCTCCAAGGTTAAATAAAGTAAACCCTCTTTCCCCCACATCACTTGATTCTTGGGCAAAAATTTCTCCTCCTAAAGAAAGATGCCCGCCAAATGAACGCTGTAAAAGCAATCCTCCAAAGCCATAATTGCGCGTACCTGGACTATCATTTAAGGCAACCCCACCGCCACCATCAACAGTCCAGTCCCCCCAGCTTTTCTGTATCCACAAGGGGAGCTTATACCATGTCCTGCCACTACCTAGTCCCCTGTCAGTATCTCCTGTGGGAAGTTCAATTGCCGGATAAATACCCATTTGAGGACAGAAATTTGTTTCTGTAAGAAACCTATACTTCGCTCCTACTTCCATGTCTCCGATTCCGTAATGACTAAGATCATCTTGTGGCGGAGAATAGTATTCAAGAGGAGCCATTACATGTAACTGTAAATCAGGCAAGACTCCATAATTATACTCTACGGCTGGTCCCTGAATAGTATTGGAATCACTGGTTTTATCTTCGGTAGAAAATAAATATACTTCATGATGTTTGTAATCGACTGTTTCAGGATCATCAGTTAAAAATGGTGAACCAGCCCAAAGGAAATCAGATTTAATTAAGCTCAGGAATAATATCAAGAATAGATAATATTTCTCTAAGGAGATTTTTCTTTTAACCATAAGATTTCAAGAATGTAAAAATATTGAATGATCGATCTTAGATAATAGCATAAAGTATAATCTTGTCGATAAATTGCAGTTACCAATATTGCAAAGCGGACTGTTGTTGCAGAAATTATTAGAAATTTATAAACTGATCGCCATCCGTATAGCTTCCTGGCAGTTTAATAAATTCTGTGGAATAATATCCCCGATCCTATTGTCCTGACAGACAACCCTGTTCTTTAAACCTTCCACTAATGGCCGTGCAATATACATCGGATAAGGAGTGACAAGCCCCACGCAAAATGAGCTTACCGTGGAGGTAAGAATTGGCAAGGTGATAATTCGACGTTTTTTAAGCCCAGCTTCTTGCGTGTAGATATTCACCAGATCTTCGTAAGAAAGTATATCCGGGCCGCCAATATCAAAAACTTGATCAACCGTAAGTTCTGACCCCAGACAAGCGGCCAAATAATGGATGACATTCGTCACTGCGATAGGTTGGGATTCTGTCGAAACCCAGGTGGGTGTTATTAATATCGGGAACCGGTTGATCAAAGAACGAAAAATTTCAAAAGAAATACTCCCCTTCCCAATGATCATTGCCGCTCTTAGAGAGGTTACAGGCACCTTGCCGGAATGCAAGATATACAAAACCTCCATCCTGGAACGTAAATGCTTACTCAAAGAATTTTCCTCTTCACCGAGGCCGCCTAAATAAATGATCCGTCTGACACCTGTAGAACTTGCGGATTCGATCATGTTCTTTGCGGCCAGCCGATCGGCTTGTGAAAAATCTTTATTATAAGAGTTCATGGAATGGATCAGATAATAGACGGCATCACAGCCCTGACAGGCATTTTGAAGGCTCTGTTTATCTAAAACGTTTGTTTCAATTGTTTCCACTCGGCTGTCCTTGGCCCACGAGAATCTTTTCAAATTGGCCGAAGATCTAGCGCTCGCCCGAACGAGATATCCTTTTTCCAAAAGCGCGCTAACAAGCTGTGAACCAATGTAGCCTGAAGCGCCTAAAACTAATATTGGCTTTATAATGCTCATCGTTTTTTTGTTAGACTTTATACGCCTTCACCTGCCAGTTGACAGTAATGAAATCCCCCACCAAGATCCCTCCATGGTCAAGCAGCTTATTCCAAATGATATTAAAATCTTTGCGGTTGATCTTCCATACGCCTGATACCAACAAAGTATTATTTTTATCTTCCGTAAACTCAAACGAAGACCTCATGTTCCTCGTGACCCCATGCAAATCAAATGAGCCTTGTACCCAAGAAATCCCATCTTTATTTTCTAAATTAATGCTTTTAAAATTGATCGCAGGGTATTTTGTAACATCAAGGACTTTGTTGGACCTCACGATCTCATCGCACCATTTACAATTAGATTCGATGCTGGACGTTTTGATGTTAAAATTGACCGATTTGATCTGCCTGCTTTGATCGTCAAAGATGATCTTCCCGGAACATTCCTTATAAATGGAACTATACATCCCAATAACGCTGTAAGGAATGCCGCCTTTAATGCTGGATTCAGGACAACTAAACACATAGTTTGAATCTGCATGAGCCCTAATAGGCATCAAAAATAATGCGCCCCATAAAACAAAAAATCCCGATAGAATCCTTATCATCGATCCCATAAATTTTTATAAACCACCCCTTCTTTTCTTTGCGGCCAATCATTAAACACATATTCCGGTTGAAGCAAACTTTTACCATTGCTGGGAATATCCCATGGACATGTAATGATATCCCATAGCCCCGATCCTATCCGTACTGGTGTCATCCACACACCTTTGACCAGGCCATAAAATAGCCACGCACTGATATGCATTGTCTTTAGGGACCCTTCGATCCAAGCGGCCCGGACCTGTTTAGGAACTTCAACGGGGGCTGTCACGACATTAACTACCCCTCTTTGTAACTTATTGATCACGGCATTAAATGCAAAAGTCCGGTCCATAACAATGAAGCTGAAGATCAGGAAAAATATAATCGATTTTATTCTCATCATTTCTCCGTTCCTGTTGAAGGTTTAATTAATTGAAGACCATATCTTTTTGTTTTAAAACACATACGTAATTGCCAAATAAAATAAATGGTCAAATATAAAAAAGCTGCTATTAATAAAAGACTGGAGAAACCCGCAAATCTGCTTAATGTGACGCTCATTGCACTTGCGACAATGCTCATAAATCCGTTGAGCCCCCACGCCCAGGGGACCAGGTCTTTTTTATAAAGACCCAATTCCTTGATCCCCTGCGGAAAAAACATCCCCAGAAAAAACCCAACAGGAAAAATGAACACCCAGGTGATCATTAATTTGAATATAAAACGCATGGATAAAAGGCGTTCTACCAGCCAGGGCTCAAGGAATGAATATGACAGTAAGATCGAAAATGCGATCAAAGAAATCCTTTTAATATTCAAATACCCCCGATCAAAAAAATACTCCGATAATAAGCCCCCGATGCCTATGGATATGAACAAACCCGTCAAAACAGCCGAAAAAGAATATATAGGATTACCCAATAAAAGTGTCAATGCCTGTATGATGGCAATTTCCGTAAATACAAAACCAAGACCGATCAGGGCGAAATAAGCTGTGAATATAAAATGATTTGATCCCAGTTCAGTCTTGATATTTGATATTAATGGAAAAATAATGAACACAAGTCCCATGAACAGCAAACAAAATGAGAATATCAGCATGGATAAGTTAAATACTGCCTGCCTGGATGAATCATTCCAATTGCCCAACAAGACTTTTTCCCACAGGCCTTGATTAAACACACTTTTTATGAGAAATCCATTATCAATAAAAGGGACATTGTCCGTTGGGATGGAGAGGTCTTCATTGTATCGGCTTCCTGCGATCTTTAGAAAAGACCTTAGGTCCTTGCTTTTCAATATTTCTTCAAAAAGATTGAATTCTTTTTGGGTGTAGTAGGGATTATAAACACTCATCCATCCCATCTGGTTCAAATGATCTTCGATCCTTGAAACCTCTCGCTTTGTAAAATCAGTATTCTTGATCAATAAAAATAAAGAATCCGTACTGGTAAAGATCTTATCTTGCGCCGAACCATCTCTGACGGCCTGCTGTGGG
>CAZASA010000075.1:8957-11493 GCA_964487685.1 uncultured Planctomycetales bacterium | reverse complement strand
AGATCATGTGCAAGAGTTCCAGTGAATTCCGATGAAACGATAAACTTAAAAACACCGTTGAATTATCTGGATTTTTCCTCAAGTGAGCTAAGGTAAGCCATATAGGTGTTGGGCGAGAAATTCTTGATATTAATTATGATATACGGAGTCATCTTCCCAGCTTTGACCAGCGCTTCAAATGACTTGACTAAGACCTCAAAGTCCTCAGGTTTCTCGATCGTAAAGGGATTTTTGGTATTAAACTGGCTCTCCAATTTAGCATCTAAAGAAGCCGGTCTATACCCCTTAGAATTAATGACCAGGATCTGACTGGACCACATGATATCTTCGATCATCTGGGCGTAAATGGAGCCTGGGGTTTCATTTATTGCGGCTTCCCTTAATTTAGCCGTTGCCAAAAGTCGATCCTGGACCACTTCTTTGTAGCTGCCTTGATCATCCTTGCCAACAGCAATCCTTGAAAGGACCGTTAAATGATGTAAAAATGCCAGCTTATCATGCTGGTACGCATTAGCGTAATAAGAATGATTTTCCAAATATCCCCTTGCCTTGGCAACAGCCTCAGCTGAGGGAATAGCAGAGACCAACGGTGAATCTATGACCCGTGATGGCGCGTCATTGATCAAATTATACCTGTACTGGTGATTGCTCAACCGTCCTTCCTGAATATCACTTTCACTATCAAAACTGCTCATGCTTTCAGGAGACAGGTCAAAGAATTTTAAAAGTGCATCATTCCCAAGCCATTGATTCTTCAGATTGATCGGCCCTTTATCCGTCCGGTAAGGATAATCGCCGATACGTATGGTTGAAACCCTTTCGGACACCAAAGACTTTCCTATCTGCGCGCCTTCCTCAACAAGATCATTCCTGGTGATCTTAAGCTGGATGCGGTTATCTTCATTCACTAAGAGAACATAATCATTTTGATTATAATCCTTGCCTGATCTGACAATAATATTACGACCTTCGGACAGCTTCCCGAAATTTATTTTCACATCTTCCCAGCCTAAACTTTTAATGACACGGTCCACCTGTTGGGTCAACATTGCCTGGCTGGCTTCTTTGCCGGGCTCCTTGCCTGCCTCCTGGTCTAATTCCTGGATCATTTGCCTGACAATTTCACCGCTATTGATGTGCATGTCAGGTGTTATGTATTGGGGATTCATGCCATGGAGGGTTTGTTCTCCGTCAGCGCTATGATAACTGTAATAATATCCTTGGGTCACTAAATCCCGCATAGGATGCAAATGCGAAGGTAAAAATTCTTCGTCAGCGCCCGTGTATGTTGAATATTCAACCAGATCAGTTCTTAAATCTTTCCCGTATATATTGCGTAAGGCCCGTGAAATACTTCCAAACATCATCATTTGATCAGCTGTCATCGCACCATCGAGGGTTGTTATAAGATCTGAGATCTCTTTTACGATCGCAGGATCATTAAGATCATATGTTACACCAGACGGTAACTTGGATGCTTGCTGGGTCTCATCTAAAGCACTTCTACTGCGATGATCAGTAAATAATCCATTGCGAAAGATGAGCCTGATGTCATGAAAATACCATTTATCCTGATCAACAATCGAATCTTCCATATAGTCACGGTGGGGATTCTTTTCCTGCACTGATCTATAAAACTCCGCCATCATTGCTGAAGGTTTCATGACAGTCTTCATACTTTGACCAAAGGTCTTCAAAGCAGGTAATATAATATCCTTAATAACTGTCTGCTGTTGGGGGCTTAACATGGCTAAGCTCGGTGCTGCGACATCTTCAGTGAGGCCTCGGACCAATAGAAGTTTTTTACCCTTAAAAATCTGCGCCGCTCTTTGCTCACCAACGGGTGTCATCATCGCGAAGGCGGGCGGAACTAAACCGCCGGAGAAATATTTTCTTGGGATCATCTCATGGCTGTTTTGATCGACTTCTTCCTTTATATAGTTAAACACACCCTTCTTGTAGGCTTGCAAATATTGCTTATAGATCTTTTCTTTAATGGACGGATCATCGACGTTAACGCCGTTGACCTTGGATCTCCCTGTATATACCTGATTAAGAAAGGCTTGCTTCAAATTATTCTTAAACCAAACAGCCAGGATCATGGAATTGTATATCTGGCGCAATTGGGCGAAATTCTTGCCCTGATTGACTTCTTCTTCGATGGCAGGTAAGACTATTTCACGAATAACTTGATTGCCTATACTTGAGACCTCGGCATTCTGGATTCCCGCTTTCGCGGGAATGACAGTAGTATTTTGAGGAATGACAGTAGTATTTTGAGGAATGACAGTAGTATTTTGAGGAATGACAGTATTTTTAGACAATGCGAGATAATCTTCATCGAGCATTACTTTTAAATGGCTTTTGACGACCAGGACGGTGTCCTGGTGTTCGTAGACTTCAGCAGAATCAGGCAAGATCCATACTTTATTAAAGGTATTGATGGGAATTTGAGTGGTGCCGTACATTTGGCTGGCTTTGGCATAGATCTTGTCCCAAAAATCCTTACCTAAATTCTTCTCCGGATAGATCAAGG
>CAZASA010000075.1:2614-8857 GCA_964487685.1 uncultured Planctomycetales bacterium | reverse complement strand
GCATAGATCTTGTCCCAAAAATCCTTACCTAAATTCTTCTCCGGATAGATCAAGGATGCGGTCAATTGTTTCAATAGATAATCTTGCGCCAGCATGTCCTGGCCCAAAACGGTCTGGCCCAAATCTTCGGGAATAATGCGCTGTTTTTCATAAGGCGAAAGATTGACCCATTGGTCATTATCGGGGATGGTCAGACACGCCAGAAAATATTTAATCAAACGATCAGATTCTTTTTTGACTTGTTCATTGCTTGGATTACCATTACCTGTACTGACAATAAAATCCATCAATAATGGATTTTCAGGATGTACTTTTAAGCCGGTGATCATTAATGGCACATAGGCAGGACTTAAATTAACCATGGTCCCCGGCTGTGGCAAGCCTGAGACCCCACTAGAAGCATAGGAAGTCCGAGGTATGATCACCATGCTCATTGTAAAGGTGACCAAGAGGACTAAACTGATAAATCGGGAATAGCGGTTATGGCGCATAGTTTTATAGAAAACGCTTTCTTTGCTTAGTTAGTGAAAAGATAACATATAATATTAAGATGTCAAGGATGTAACTATTTGATATTTAATGAGTTATAACTGTGATAAATAATAAATACCTTTGAACACTAAATCCTCATCGATAATGCGGATTTTGGGCGAGACGAACTTCTTCATTAAATGGGTGTGGCCTCCGGTCATGATTACCTTAGTGGGGCCTATTGACCCGGAAAGCAAGTCAATCATTCCTTTACATAAGGAACCATAGCCGTAAAAAAGACCGCTAAGGATGCTTTCCTGGGTTGTCTTCCCTATTATATGCTTAGGGGCCTGGATATCGATATGCGGTAATAGGGCTGTTTTCAAGAATAACGATTCGGCCGATAAGCGGATGCCGGGAACGATGGCGCCGCCCAAGTATTCTCCTTTAGGCGAAATCACATCAAAAGTGATGGCTGTGCCCAGATCAACCACGATCAAGGGGCAGCCATAGATCTTCTTTGCCCCATAAGCACCTACCAAACGGTCCTGGCCTACCTGTTTTGGGTTTTTATAGCCATTTTTGATCGGCACTTTTATGTCACGACCAATGATTTCAACCGGGACTGATTTCTTCAATATCCCTTCCAGGGTCTTTGATGCTTTGGGGACAACGGAACAGATAATCGCTCTTGAAATTAAATGGGTCCTAAAAATCTTGGCTATGACTGCCTTGATCTTGTCCGCTTTAGAATCTGAATCTATAACGGCAATAGATTCAATACGGCCTGTTTTATGGATGACGGCAAAGCCGATGGTGGTATTGCCTATATCAATGGCGAGTAACATTAAGCTCCGTGTTATGGATTCCCGACAGAAGCATTCGGGAATGACATAATTTTAATTTAAGGAATGACATAATTATTTATATTGTTTTAATTCCTTTATTTTATCCCTGATCCTGGCTGCTTTTTCGAATTCTAGGTTCCTGGCGGCTGATTCCATTTGTTGTTCCAGATCGCTTAGATACGTGGCATGGGCGAATTCTTCTTCTGATTGGCCTGCGGCCTGCATCACCAGGTCCTGTGCCTCGGCGAATTCTTCGATCCCCACATTGATGGCCTTGGCAATGGTTGTGGGTGTTATCCCATGCTTGGTGTTAAATGCGATCTGGATCTTACGCCGGCGCTCACATTCAGATATCGCTGATTGCATCGCCGGTGAAATACTGTCCGAATACATGATGACAATGCCGTTGATGTTGCGCGCCGCGCGCCCTGCCGTCTGGATCAAGGAAGTCTGTGAGCGCAAAAAGCCCTGCTTATCTGCGTCAAATATAGCAACTAATGAGACCTCAGGCAAGTCCAATCCTTCACGCAGAAGATTGACACCGATCAGGCAGTCAAACTTTTTTAAACGCAAATCCTGCAGGATCTTGGTGCGGTCTATGGTCTCTATGTCTGAATGAAGGTATTTGACCCTTAAACCCTCCTCTTCAACATAGGCGCACAGGTCTTCTGACATGCGTTTAGTCAGGGTGGTCACCAGCACCCGTTCATTTTTTAAAGCGCGTTCTTTGCATTCTTTGATCAAATCATCCACCTGGCCTTCTGTCGGACGCACAAAAATAGGCGGATCAATGATCCCTGTCGGCCTAATGATCTGCTCGACTACATGCCCGGCGGCATCCTTGCGTTCATAGGGTCCTGGTGTGGCGGAGACATAAATACGTTGTTTAAGCATCTTCTCAACTTCATGGAATTTAAGCGGCCGATTATCCAGGCACGACGGCAGTCTGAATCCATGGGCCACCAGCATTTCTTTGCGGGCACGGTCCCCTTCATACATGCCGCCAAGCTGTGGGACAGTCACATGGCTTTCATCAATGATGGTGACAAAATCAGCAGGAAAATAATCCATCAGGCAAAATGGTTGACTGCCCGCGGGACGGCCGGATAAAATCCTTGAATAATTCTCGATCCCCTTACACATCCCTACTTCTTTCATCATTTCCATATCATATTTAGTACGAGAATTAAGACGCTGGGCTTCGACTAATTTGCCCTGGGACTCTAAAAGAGCCAGCCGGTCTTTTAATTCAGCCTCGATCTCAATTAGGGCTTGCTGTAATCTTGGCGGGGAAATCAAGAAATGCTTGGCCGGATAAACAAAGGTCCTCTCCAAGATCGCGATGGTGTCGCCTGTTACAGGGTTGATCTGCCTGATCTTTTCGATCTTATCATCGTAAAACTCGAGTCTTAAGGCATCCTGACGATAGGCCGGATGCACTTCCAGGATGTCCCCCCGCACCCGGATCTTGCCGCGGCTGAATTCATAATCATCTCGCTCATATTGGATGGCAATAAGCTGGGACAAGACCTCATCACGGTCGATCTTCTGACCTACTTTAAGTTCGATCATGTAATTTTGATAATCCTGCGGTGTACCCAAATTGTAGATACATGAAACACTGGACACGATGATGGTATCACGACGGGACATCAAGGACGTGGTGGCGGCCAGGCGCAGACGGTCCAAACGGTCATTGATGGAAGAGTCTTTTTCGATATAGATATCTGTTTGAGGGATGTAGGCTTCAGGCTGGTAATAATCGTAATAACTGACGAAATATTCGACGGCATTGGTGGGGAAGAATTCTTTTAACTCGCTGTAAAGCTGGGCGGCCAGGGTTTTATTATGGGAAATGACCAAGGCCGGGCGATTGACATTCTTGATGACATTGGCGATGGTGAAGGTCTTACCGCTGCCGGTCACTCCTAACAATGTTTGAGCAGGAATTCCGTCATTGAGGCCTTGCGTCAGGGTTTCAATGGCGTTGCGCTGTTCCTGGACAGGCTCAAAAGGACTTTTAAGGACAAATTGTTCCATGCCTATCTGTCAACCTCTTGCTCAACAGCGTCGAAAATGCCTTGTATCAATCCATCGTTACGCCCAGAGCTAAATTGTCTTATAAACGGTGTTTTGGATTCGAAACGGATCTCCACGTCACAGGTATTGCCGATCGCGTGAATGAAAATATTTAAATGTGAATAGGTTGAATACAGGATACTATATTTTTTCCTGATATTCGTGGCTAAAAGCAGGTTCTGATAGCTGGTATTATCATAACGATCATCACGCTCATAAACTGATGGATCAGCTTCGCTGGTAATGGACCAGCCTTTATTTTTTAAGACATAGATAAAGGAGCTGGTGACCTTTTCAAGGCTGGCATAGAATTTCCTGTCATAAGGATGGTCAACCCTGCTGATATATTCGGACATCTGAAGGGAAGCACAGCCTGAGATTAAAAATATAAAGGCGAGAGCTAAAAATCGCATTATGATTGAACTCCCCTAACCCCTCTTTGTGATAAAGAGGGGAACAGATAAGACGTCTCTCTTTATACTAAAGAGAAGGGCTAACAGATTTTTCCATGCTTATACGGGCGTAATTTGTTTTTTTCGGATTTCTTGACGATCTCGGCCTGAATATCAATGCCCAATCCTCCGCACAAATCGAAAAGGCGGATAAAGGTATCGGCTAATTCTTCCCGGAAATTATCATTGTCCTGATGGCGATATCCTTCCATGGCCTCGGCTAATTCTGTGACCACCAACATCAGGGCTTCACCGATGTTGCGGTCCTTTTCCCAAAATCCTTTTTCTTTGGCAATGCTGTGGCAGAGGTCACACCACTCCTTGAGGCTTAATTTTTCATAGTTCATGGCTCTCCTTTTAATGCGTTAAGTTTTTGCCTCTGGGTTGCTTTCACCTTCAACGCTTTATTGGGTTGGCAACCGGCTCAACTCCCCTATCCCCTCTTTAAAAAAAGAGGGGGAATTTATCCCTGCTTCAATAGAAAGTCTTCCATGTCTTTCGCAAGCGGAGCTTCAACTTTGATCATACCGCTGCCATCCATCCGCGGCCACTCAAGACGTCTGGCATGCAGGGCGGTACGCCTGAAACGTAAGGCAAAATCCCGACGGAAAGCATACTTATCTTCACCGACCAGCGGATGGCCTATCTTGGAAAAATGGATCCTGATCTGGTTTGTCCTTCCGGTCACAGGCATCACCCTGACTACAGTAAACTCCTTATAATATTCCTCCACCTCATAATGCGTCAAGGCGGATTGCGCCGGCATGTTGGGCGCAAATTTTCGCTGATGATAATCTTTAATAGGGATCCTGATCTTGCCCCGGGGTTCGCTCACACGACCATGGACAAAGGCAATATAGGTCTTATTGACTTTTTTGTCCTTGAAAAACTGCATCAGCTTTTCTTGGTTCTCTTTTCCCTTGGCAAAAAGGATCACCCCTGTTGTGTCGCGGTCAAGCCTGTGCGCCGGATATAAAGAACCTTGCGGCAGTCCTTCCTGATGATTAACAAGATTGACAAGGGTATGATTTTCGTTCTTATCGGTTGGAACGACCAAAAGGCCGGATGGTTTATTAAACACCAGGCAATTATCGTCTTCGTAAAGGACCGGAATGTTTAATTTAGGGATTTGGGGATTCGGGCTTATGTTCATCGAGATGCTCGTGCAGCAAATCCGTTAAATAATTGATCTTACGGATGAGCAAGATAGGAAATACGATCATCCACACCTGAAAAGCTAAGGCCAACAAAGCCTGAAATGGGGTTACAGAGAGATTAATTGAGTTTTCCATTATTTTTTATCTCTACTTTAAATATAACTATTTCAAATAAATCCTAGATATGTGCCGTTACCTCATTTTTTAATTAGAAGTTCGGCTCATCATGCTTTCAACAAAATCGCTGATGGTCTGGCTGTCTTTTGGTGCTATGTCATTAAAGAATATGGCGGTGTCATAATAATCACCTGCTTGCGTTGCCTGCACGCGGACAACGACAGCCTGACAGGTGATCGCCTTGGTCGTCACCTTGTCCTTTTTGCGCAAAGGCAATAACAGATGCACCTTGAGCTTAGTCATAGGCTCAAGCCTCTGGGTCACACGGCAAAACGCCCCGTTACAGCTCAAATTCTTCGTCTCGGTCAGGATATCCCCATGGTCGCTGGATATCTTTACCGGAATGTTGCGCTCTAGACGCGGATGGCGGCGTTTTTCATGCGGCACAGGCAGAGGTTGGTGAAGAGTCACGGATCTACGCTCCGGTTTTCTTTTCAGCTTCAGCAGCTTTGCTGGCGGCTTCAGCGGCTTCGCTGGCCGCTTCGGCAGCATCGGCCTTGGCCGTGGCCTGGACTTTTTTAAAACAGTTGTTATTGCAATAATAGGCGCCGTTGCGATAGAAACGTCTTGCTTTTTTTAAAGGCTTTTTACAGGCAGGACAATTCTTGACTTCTTCAACAACCGGGGCTTGTGCGGCTTCAGCCATAACTCTTAACTCCTTCTATAATTATTACATTGATTTAGACCGGCATCCCATAATATATTTGCCGATAGCTTTTGTGCAGTCTTCATCCCTGACAAATTTAAGTCCTATCTCATAACATTCGTCAGCCAATACTTCCCTGACACGGACAACCTTGGCCTTTGCCCAAATGACCTGGGGGCTTTGGCCCAACCGTAACTGTAGTTGCAGGATGGTGCCAACAGGGACGAATCCCTGGACCTTGAGGGACATACCACTATAACTGATATTCCCTGCAATACTGCCATTAACACTGATCTCAGGGAAACTGTATTCGACTGGTTGAGAAAATATAAAACGCGGGTCAACACGTCGGTTTTCATCCATAAAATCACTGTCCCCTTCTACAGTGCCCACCAGTATAACATAATCAATTT
>CAZASA010000075.1:0-2514 GCA_964487685.1 uncultured Planctomycetales bacterium | reverse complement strand
AAAAATGGCGGCACACTGATGATGAGCCTCTTTCTTAAACCTGCTTGTTTGGCATACATATCTATGAGATCGCGGTAAGATAACACATCCGGCCCTCCAATATCGAATACCTGACCAACGGTATTGCCTGCCTCTAAACATCTGGCCAGATATTGGATAGCATTCTCCTCGGCGATCGGCTGGGACTCGGTTGAGATCCACCACGGAACTAATAGCACCGGTGAGCAATGGATCAGGCAGCGAAGGATCTCGAATGAACTGCTGCCTTTACCTATGACCATGGCAGCCCTCAATGTGGTCACAGGGACAGGGCCGGAATGCAGGGTATGTAATACCTCCATCCTTGATCTTAGATGCTTGCTCAAAGACTTCTCCTCTTGCCCCATTCCTCCTAAATAAATGATCCGCTTGACCCCTGCCTGGCTTGCTGTCTCAACTGTATTCTGTGCTGCCAGCAGGTCATTCTTAGCAAAATCTTTATTTTCAGGATTTATCGAATGGACCAGATAGTAAACCACCTCGCAGCCCTCGCAGGCTTTTAAAAGGTTTTCTTTATCTAAAACATCCACTCCAATAATCTCAAGGAGCCGGTGCTTGGCCCACGGGCATTTAACCAACTTTTCCAAAGATCTGCCTGCTGCCCGCACCGAAAAGCCTTTTTCCAAAAGCACGGCCACAAGCTGTGATCCGATATACCCTGAAGCCCCCAAAACCAAGATCCGTTTTTCTTCCACGATCAGCCCTTTTAATGTTGATGCCCTTTTAGGCTCCAATCTACTGTTATATAGTCACCTACTAAAATACCGCCGTGATCAAGCAAGGTATTCCAAATAACGTTAAAATCTTTGCGATTGAACTTCCATGTCCCATTTATTAATAAAGTGTTTTCCTTTTGTACCTTAACATCGAACCGTGACCGGATCATTTTTGAAAAACCATGCAAATAAAACCTCCCGATCAACCAAAGGCCTCCATCGGTGTTTTCAATGCCATTGCTCTTAAAAATAATATGGGGGTAGGTTTTCGCATCAAGGACCTGTTTAGACCTGACGATATCATCACACCACCTGCAGCTTGATTCGACACTTGCCGATGAGATATTGATCTCAATTGATCTGACCTTTCCTAAAGTCCCGTCATAAATAACCTTTCCATTACATTCTTTATATATAGAACGATAGAGGCCAATGACACTATAGGCAATAGTTCCTTTAAAAGTAGATTCAGGGCAAGTCAAGGAATAGCTTGTGTCCGCATGGGCACCAAAAGGCAAGATTGTACAAAGGCCGATCAGAACGGCCGCTCCCAGGATCGCTTTGATCATTAAGGCCTCATATTGTGATAGATCACACCTGCTTTTCTTTGGGGCCAATCGTCAAAAACGTATGGCGGCTGGACAATGCTTTTTCCATTACTGGGAATGTCGAGCGGAGAGCTGATCACATCCCAAAGACCTGATCCCGCGCGTACCGGGATCATCCAAATGCCTTTGACCAACCCGCAGAATATCCAGGCGCTGATATGAAAGGTCTTTTCTGATCCCGCGATCCAATAGACACGGATTTGCTTGGGGATTTCGACGGGAGCTGTCACGATGTTCACTACGCCCCGTTGCAATTTTTTGATCGTCCTGTTGGCCGCGAACGAATTATTCATCCCCATAAAACTTAATACCAGGCATAAAACAATGACTTTTCTCATGGCTCTATAATAATTCACTTTTCTTGAATGTCAACACTACGAAGGGTACAAAAGGTCGGGCGGTAGCCTTTCGACTACCGCCCTGGTGCCGTCCCGCCCCATTTCGGAACGGCGAGGGAGAATGGGCTTTATCCGTACGTCCTTTGACGTCGGATGGGGGTTACCCCTATTTCTTGAACAAACGGTTCAAGTAATGGGACGCGTGATCTTTACCACCTAGACCGAAGGCCAAGCCCAACCCCAGGCTTAAGCCCCCTACCAGCATGGTCAGCGGGGTACCGGTTAACAAGAAACCAAAACCGATCTTGCTAACAAAGGCACCAATAGCCATCAGCACCACTGCCCACCTGGTAAAAGCAGCCAACATCTCCGGTCGGGGCATGCCGGTATTTGCCGCGATCAAGTGGACAAATACGGCTACGATATGGGCCAAGACCATGCCCACCATCAAGGTGATCACGCCAGTCAACACACCAGGCACATAGGCCATGACTGGACCGGTGATCGGTCCGATGATGGTTACGCCCGTGTATGTCAAAGCGATCACGAGCGCGGTTATCGTAATACCCCAGGTTATGACCATGCCAACCAGGTCACTGACCGGACGTTTGATCCCACCGACTTCCAGGGTGTGTGTCAGACCGATATCATGGCTTATTTTATCAACATGGATGCCTTTTAAAACCGAAGCAACCAGTTTGCCCGTTTCCCGGGCCACCAATCCACCGACAACCAGAGCAGCCAACACCCCCAACACGGTTGGGATAAAGCTATACATGATACTGAATACTGCTTTTAAGGGATCCAGAATGA
>CAZASA010000074.1:0-11528 GCA_964487685.1 uncultured Planctomycetales bacterium | reverse complement strand
TTCTTCCAGGCATAGACAAGTCCAACGCCCAGGACAAGAATAAAAGCAGCCATCTCAAAATAGGCGGTTTGCCCTAGCTGGCGGAATACAACGGCCCAAGGCATGGTAAAGAGGATCTCTACGTCAAAAACAACAAAAATAAGGGCAAATAAATAATAGCGGACATTAAACTGGATACGGGAATCGCCGGTAATGACTTCCCCGCATTCATAAGGCGAATTTTTGGCTTCATTGGGGGCCTTGGGCCGCAAGAAAAATGAAACGGCAAAGGCTGAGCCGACAAAGGCAATGCCTAGTAAAAAAAACGTACTTATATATAAATAATCATTGGTCATAGCTGAAAAAATATTAACACCCTCTGGATAGAATCCCAATACGTAGTAATACCTAATCCTTATCGGCTTACACGATTTAAGGGTTTGAAGGGCTCAATGCTTGAATTCTGTGGCTAAGACTAAGTGCTTAATCCCCACCTTAGAGGCTGCATCAATGACCTGGACCACAAAATCGTATTTAACATTGCGGTCACCATCAATGATGATCGAAGGGTCAGCGTAGGATTTCATGAGATGCTTTAATTTGAATTTGAAGACATCCAGGTCCAGCTTTAGATTATACCTTTCATTGTCCAGATACACATCACCGTTGGAAGTAATACTGACATTGATGTCCCTGCTTTCCAATGGCTGTTGATTGTTGGAAACCTTGGGCAAGGCGATCTTGATGCTGGAACGGTAGATCAAAGGGGTTGTGACCATGAACACGATCAATAAGACCAAAATAACATCGGTAAAAGGAGCGATGTTGATATCGGCCATCAATTTGGAATTTCGTAATCTTTTCTTCATGGCGGCCTTTATTTCTTTTTAACACAGATCAAATCAAGAAGCTCTGATGCGGCCAATTCCATGTCTTCCACAAATATATCGATCTTACGGATAATCCAATTATAACTCAGTACCGCCGGAATAGCGACCAAAAGGCCGGCAGCTGTGCATACCAGGGCTTCGGCAATACCGACTGTGACCACATCCATGCCGGTGCTGCCTACCTTGCTGATATCGTTAAAAGCACGCATGATCCCGATGACAGTGCCGAGAAGACCGATATAGACGGCGGTCCCTCCAATGCTTCCGACGATCCCAATAAAACGCTCCAGTTTGATCGTCTCAACGGTGATCTCACGTTCCATGGCATTGGCGATGAGCTTTTCATCATGGCCATGCAAGTTTAGACCTGCCAAGACAACTTTGGAAACCGGCGTATCAATATTCTTGCAAAATCCTACGGCATCCAGGACATGATTACCGATCAGCTCTTTACGGACCTTGTCTAAAAGTGCTGTCCTGGTCACTTTGGACCGGCGGTTATAATAGATCACACGTTCGATGATCACGGCAATGGAAATAATGGAACAAAAGATCAGAATGTAGATCGTGAATCCACCGGCAGAAATAATGTCAAATATGCTTTGGTTTTTAAACATGTTGTTAATTCTAACCGAATCAAGATGCAAAAACAAGCAATCTTCCTAAAGAAATTCGCAGGAATAGCCTTGACTTAGACAATACTTGGAGGCAAAATGTCACAAAAGGAGAAATGAAATGATCATAGGAATTCCTAAGGAAAATTATTCCGGGGAGCAACGGGTCGCTTTTATCCCGTCTTCCGTAGACCGTTTAGTTAAAAAAGGCGCCCAGGTTATGATAGAAGCTGGTTTAGGTGCTTCTATCGGTAATTCTGATGAAGAATATAAAAAAGCTGGGGCCCAGGTTGAAAACAACCGGCAAACGCTTCTGTCTTCGGCTGATATTGTCCTACGTCTTAGAAAACCCCCTGTTGAAGAAATCGGCCTTCTTAAAAAGGGCTCTATTCATATCAGTTTCCTTGACCCTTTCAATGAAAAAGTTTTGGTTGCGTCCCTGGCTCAAAACCAGATCAGCGCTTTTAGCATGGAAATGATCCCGCGGACCACCCGCGCCCAAAAAATGGACGCATTAAGCTCACAAGCCAATTTAGCCGGGTATGTGACCGTTGTTTTGGCCGCAGAACGCTTACCCAAAATATTCCCTATGCTCATGACCGCGGCAGGTACTATCGCCCCGGCAAAGGTCTTTATCATTGGTGTTGGGGTGGCTGGTTTACAAGCTATTGCCACGGCCAAACGTTTAGGTGCGCGTGTTGAAGCTTTTGATACCAGACCCGTGGTCAAAGAACAGGTCCAGTCACTGGGCGCTAAATTTATTGAAATTGACTTAGGCGAAACCGGCCAAACTGCCCAGGGTTACGCCAAGGCCTTGACCCCTGAACAATTAGAGAAGCAGCGCCAAGGTATGGCCAAGGTTTGTAATCAATCCGATGTTATTATTACCACTGCCCAATTGTTCGGACGCAAGGCACCGGTTGTTTTAACAAAGGACATGATCGCCCAAATGAAACCCGGAACGATCATCGTTGATATGGCTGTTGAATCCGGCGGTAATGCTGAAGGCTCAAAGCTTAATGAAGAGGTTGTGACCTCTAATGGCGTGCGTATATTAGGCATGGGAAACCTTCCGGGACGGGTCGCTGTCCATGCTTCCCAAGTTTACTCAGCTAATTTGCATAATTTACTTGAGGAATATTGGGATAAAGATACTAAAGCCTTTAAAATCAATCTTGAAGATGAGATCATCAAAGGCGCGTTGATCACGCACAATGGCGCAGTTGTTAACGAGATGGTAAAAAATATAAAATAGTTAAGATGCGGCGGGTGGCTCGGAATTGATGTTGCCGAGCGCACGACAAGCGCACAAGTCATCTAATCATTGAAACCCTTTTCTGGCCGCTGATAGGCCAGCAATTCGCCAAGAGGAGCACGGCAACAGCAAGGCCGAGACAGTATCCGCTATAAAGGAGATATTTATGGAATTAATTTACTTATTATTTATTTTGGTATTATCGGTATTTTTAGGATTCGCGCTGATTTCACGGGTTCCCCCGCTTTTGCATACACCTTTGATGTCTGAAGCCAACGCGATCTGCGGGATCATCATTGTCGGTGCCTTGATCGCGGCCGGTGCTGATGCCAATAGTCCTTTGACCATTGTCCTGGGCACAGCTGCTGTGGCTTTTGCCACCTTTAACGTGGTTGGTGGGTATTTGGTCACGGAACGCATGCTTAAAATGTTCAAGAAAAAGACTTAAAATGGATTCCCGCTTTCGCGGGAATGACATTATAAATAATAGGAATGTCATTATAAATAATAGGAATGACATTATAAATAATAGGAATGACAACAAAACATTGAGGATTATTAATGAACACAGAATTTTTGATGAATCTTGTCTATATCATCAGCTCTATTTTATTTGCTTTTGGGTTAAAATTCTTAGGCTCTCCTGTCACGGCCAGACGCGGGAACATGCTTTCTGCCTTGGGGATGTTTTTAGCTGTCATTGCCACTCTTTTTAGCGGGCATATCATTAGCCTTCAGTGGATACTCATCGGGATCGTTATCGGAGCAAGCCTTGGCGCATTAGTTGCATTCAAAGCGGCCATGACCCAGATGCCTGAAATGATCGCCCTCTTGCATGGCTGTGGAGCCATGGCCAGCGTCTTTGTTGATTGGATCGCCTATCGCGTTCATGGGGCTACTGATCTGACCAATGTCATTACACTATATTTATCCATTGTTATCGGCGGCTTGACTGTTACAGGAAGCGGGATCGCCTGGGGAAAATTAAGCGGACGTATTTCCGGTAAGCCTATCCTATTTACCGGCCAGAAATGGCTCAACACGGCCATTATTACTGCCATTGCTATCCTTGGCGTCATGTTTATCATGAAGCCTAGTTATGAAATCTTCCTCACAATCCTTGGGCTTTCGTTATTTTTTGGTATTTTCATGGTCATCCCTATCGGCGGCGCAGATATGCCGGTTGTTATTTCCGTTTTAAATAGCTATTCGGGAATTGTTGCCTGTACAACCGGTTTTGTTATCCATAATACCCTTTTGATTGTGGTCGGTTCCCTGGTTGGTGCCAACGGTATCATCTTGAGCATGATCATGTGCAAGGCCATGAATCGTTCTATTGGTAATGTTATTTTTGGGGCTTTTGGAAATGTGGTTAAAAAGATCTCAACTGACGAGAAAAAAGAAGCCAAATCGCTTTCAGTGGAAGATGCATTCCTTATATTAGAGAATGCCAAATCTGTGGTCATCATCCCCGGTTATGGGATGGCCGTGGCCCAGGCCCAGCATGCTGTCAGGGAATTAAGCGAATTTTTGGATAAGAATGGCTGTGATGTTAAATATGCCATCCATCCGGTGGCCGGACGTATGCCCGGGCACATGAACGTACTTTTAGCAGAAGCGAACATTTCTTATGACCAGCTTTATGAAATGGATGCCATTAATCCCTTAATGGAATCCGTGGATGTGGCCATTGTAATCGGTGCCAATGACGTGGTCAATCCTGCCTCGCGCCATGACAAATCAAGCCCTATCTACGGCATGCCCATCATCAATGCGGATAAAGCCAAGACCGTATTCGTCCTCAAACGTTCCATGGCCACCGGTTTTGCCGGAATTGAAAATGAATTATTCTATTTTGATAATTGCCGCATGATCTTTGGCGATGCCAAACAAACTATTCAAGCTTTTGTGGCGGAATTTAAAAATAGTCAGCAGCATTGACCCCCTCCTTAGTATAAGAGACGCCATAAATGGCGATGTATGAGACGCCATAAATGGCGTCTCTACGAATGGCGGAAGTTATGAAAATTATTATTTTGTAAATTTATCTGTGCCGATGTGGTCTTTGTTCTTGATGGCGGTAAGCTGGGCGGTGATGGAGGTGGCGATCTCTTCAGGGGTTTGACTGCCGATATCCAGCCCCATGGGGATGTGAATGCGTTTTAAATATTTCTCTTCAATGCCTGCTTTTTTAAGTCTTCCGAAAAATTTGACCCTCTTGGGTTGGCTCGAAATAACCCCTATATAGGCGGCTGGTGATTTGATGACAGCCTTCAGGCATTCATAATCATATTCATTGCCTTGGGTGACAATGGCGATATAGGTGTTGGATTTAATGGTGAGCCTAGCTAATTCTTGGGCGTGCTTGCCGACGATGATCTTATCAACATGAAGGAAACGGCTTTTGTTGGCATAGGCCTTGCGGTCATCAATCACCGTGACTTTAAACCCAAGGATCTTGGCCATGGCAGATAATGGTAAAGCAATATGCCCTGCCCCGCAAATGATCAGATGATCTTGGGCCACAAATGGTTCAATGAAAACCTTCATCTGACCGCCGCAAACAGATTCTCCCTCACGGCCAAAATAGTTATAGGTGACTGTCGTTGGTTTGTGATTTTTGATGGCTTTGAGGCATTCGGCGATGGCGGCTTTTTCATTGCGGCCGCCGCCGATGGTGCCTTCTGCCGAGCCGTCTTCAAAGACGATCATCTTGGCCCCTGCTTTTCGAGGGGTGCCTTTGGGCGTTGCTTCGATGATCGTTGCAAAGGCATAATGCTGGCCTTGCTGGGCGGCTTGGAGGGCTTTGTAAAGTATTTCCGAAGACATTTACTTAATGTAAGCTTTTAATATAGTCTGATCCTGGACTGGACGGTCTCCCGTGCCGGTCGGTGTATTTTCAATCTTGGTGACAATATCGTAACCGCTGGTCACCTGACCAAAGATCGTGTGATGCCCGTTCAACCACGGTGTTGGCACGGTGGTGATAAAAAATTGACTGCCGTTGGTATCAGGACCGCGATTAGCCATGGCTAAAATGCCAGGTTTATCAAATACCAGATCAGGATCAATCTCATCCGCGAAATCTTTTCCCCAAATGCTTGTGCCGCCGCTGCCAGTTCCGGTCGGATCGCCCCCTTGAAGCATAAAACCTTTGATGACACGATGAAAGATCAATCCGTTGTAATAACCTTTTTTGACCAAACCGACAAAATTCTCAACGGTCTTGGGTGCTTTATCAGCAAAAAGAGTTAATTCGATATTGCCTTGGTTTGTTTCTAAAACAATGATGGGTGATTTCACGGCTGACTCCTGTGCATGGGTTAAAGAGAAAGGTATGATAACAGACAAACCGATAAACAGCAAACGACATATACGCATCATGGAAATCCCTCCTGTTTTAATAGGTGCCTTAAGAATTTAGACTACGGATTTTTCTTTTGATTGACCTGCGGGTAATCCAAGTTCGGACCTGAAGATACGGTTCTGTTCCCTTAAATGTTTGATCTCATCAGTCAGCAATGTTTTAATCTTATCAAATTCGCGCACTTGAACAAGAAAAACCTGTAATTCTGACTGTAAATATTTGATATTCCGACTTTTCTCAGCTAACAAGTCTTCTAATTTCTTGATCCTGT
Organism: uncultured Planctomycetales bacterium; assembly: GCA_964487685.1. Lineage (GTDB taxonomy): Bacteria > Omnitrophota > Gorgyraeia > Zapsychrales > Fredricksoniimonadaceae > JABDGZ01. Next base: position 5,152 of record CAZASA010000074.1, on the reverse strand, counting down.
TTTCAGATTCATTGGGCCCTATAATGTCTACAGTATCAATCTTTGCGGTAGGCTTGACTACGGGTGACTTGATCATTTCAGGCAATAAGAGTTTTGCGACGCCATACATCGCTATAAATAAAAAGGCCAAATAAAAATATATCATCTTATTGCCTCCTTAATTTAGCTGATATTGACACCAGAAAATCCTGTTTTATAATGCTTTAATGATCTCATGCATTCTGCTATCAGCAGGTTTAAGCGAACGATTTGAGTCCCCTAAAGCTTTAGCAAAGCTGTCCGACGGCAATGTTATCGAGCACATCCAAAAGACCCTACTTGAAAGCTTTATTGATGAGATCATCATTGTTTTAGGAGCCAACGCTGATCTCATCCATCCCTCTATATTTATACACAGCCGTATCCGCGTTGTCTACAATAAAGATTACAATTTTGGGCAGACATCTTCCGTTCAAACTGGGTGGCGTGAGGCGGGAAATTCGTCGAGGGCTACTTTATTTTTACCGGTGGATTGCCCACTGGTGCAGGCTTCAACGATCAACACTATCATTGATCATTTTAAACTAAATAAGTCTGATATATTAATACCTACTTATAATGATAAAAAAGGTCATCCGCCGATCTTTAATCAGCGCCTAAAAACAAAGGTGCTCAAACTCCCTTTGGATCAAGGCCTTAATTCTTTATTTGCGCAGTATCCCCCGCAAACACTAGAGATTAATGACCCTGGCATAATCAAGAGCTTTAACACGCCGGAAGAATTTAAGAAAATAATAGAATAATTAAGATGGCCGGAAAACTTTTAGCTTGATATCTGGAAGCGGTTTGAAATATTTTTCATTACCGGACACAAGAAGCAAATCATTTTCTGCCGCTGTTGCTTTGGCAAAGAGTTCGTGTGTTTCAGGTTCTTTTATTCCTAGCAATTGAAACGGGCTGGAGATGCAGGTCATGTTGATGATAACCGGTGTTTATTATTCCTTCTTTGCCACAAACTGGGTTCTCGATGCGTATGAAGTACGGCGAGTACTATAATTTTGGAACCAATCACAATATAAAAAATTCCAAATGGAAAACGACGAGTTAGAATTCTACGGATATTATGATATAAAACTGGATAAGTTGCCGGAGCACGGTTAATTTGAGCTATGGGCCGCATCAACACAACGTAAAAATTCTCTGCCAAGCCCTGAAACACGATCTTCATACCAACCAAAAGCGCCTTGCATATCCTGCTCAGCTTCCGGTCGAATAATGAGATTGTATTTCATTTTCTAGACAAAATTCTTTTTTGACTTCTTTCCAGGGAGAACCGGCGGATGGATTATGATGGTAGGCAGCTAGACGTCGATCAAGTTCTTTAGTTTGTTTGTCAGTCAATGGGATCGCTTCCGGGACAGCAGCGACACTATCCCAAACATCTTCCACTAATTGGATTCTTTCTGAGACATCTAATTTCAGAATATTTGATATAGAAATTTCATTTCGCATAGTAAACATCCTTTTTGATTTACTTACTTAAAGGATATATCAAAACCCCTTCTTCTGCAATCATAATTCCAAATACCGAGCGAGAAATAAAACTTAAACTTTGGCCAAAAGTTCTTGTGTTTCAGGTTCTTTTATACCCAATAACTGAAACGGGCTAGAAATTCGGGTCATGTTGATGATGACCGGTGTGAAGCCTTTAAAGCCCCCCTGCTCTAATTCGGTAAGCTGAGCTGGATCGAATTGGACGTTGATTGTCTTGCCGTTACGTAGGACATTGATTTGGTTGAGGTCGATACCGCCGTTTTCGGCTGGGTTGATCGCTAATGCGGCTTGATCTTTTGTTGGTGTGTGCAACATGGCTTGGTCAACTCCCATTTCCTTTAAAATTCGTCCGGCTTCTTTTTGTTGTTTGGGGGACATGGCAAGATCAAAACCTAATTCTATAAGTTCCTTACGAGCCGCATTTGAATCTTGAGCAGTAGCAAGAACTTTTTTAAATCATCTTGCAAATAATTATTTATAATATGTCCTGAATCCTGATTTTTAGGAACCCCCTTCAGATATTGATAGTCTTCAAATGTAATTGACAAACCAAGTTCATGCTTTAAACGCAGTAGTTTAGCAGCGCTTCTCAGAGGTAAATTTCGTCTTGCGGGGTCTCCTCTTAAACGCGCAATTCCTCTATCCCAATTCTTTAAAGCTTCCTTATAACCATAAAGACGACCTTGATCATCCATTCCAAAAGAAAGAATCTCAGGAGTAGTAAAAGATGAGACCATTTCTCCAGAATTTTTATTAAAAAACGATCGACTGACAACCAGTTCACGTCCATCATGCCCATTTAATTTTGTCGGTCCTAAATAATTTAGTATTACCCCTTCAAATTGTGGTGGATTTTTTTGATCAAAAAATCGACTTTTAGGTATATTAAAAGATTGGCTTAACCGTTCAAGCACCCTATCGGCCTGTTCATAAATACTCCCTAAATAACCTCCAGATACTTTAGTGTCAATCTTAACTGTAAAATCAATATCGTTAATTCCACGCCCTAGAAAACAATCTCTGATGGCTCCGCCGAAAACAACTAAGTCATTAATCCCTTTCTGCTGAAGAAACTCAAAAAATCTTTGCAAACGACTATCTTGAATTGAATCTATAGAAAAAACACCTGCTACAAGAGCGTTCTTTATCCGATCATGTGGAATAATTTGTTTATTCGTTACTGAAATCATTGCAGTATCGGACCTGGGATGTTTTTCCCATTCATATACTGCTGGGATTATTTTAGAATACCCCTCTGCAGGACTATCTTCAACCCATGAACCATCCTGATGTCCATAATACGGGTCGTCATATCCTTCATTATAATGCCCTTCGGCAGATTTAGTTTCAATCCATTCATTATAAGCTGGTTTCATTTCAACATATTTATAAATATAAATTCCTTCTGGTTGATCAAGTTTATATAGCGCATTACTGATATTATTATATTCTTCATAATCTTTTCTATTTTCTGCGTCAGTTAATTTTTGTTTAAGTAAACGGATATTAGTATCAAAATTTTCAACAATTTTAATAGCTTTTGGAATATTAGTCAGCTTGCGTAATCCTTGAATTGCCCACAAACGAACATCCGTATTAGAATTGCTCAAAGCGTTAGTAAGTATCGGTAATTTCTTTTCTGAAACAAAATTATCTACGGCATCCATCACGGCTTTACGAACTTCAGGTATTTCATTTCCTAATTCTACAACAAGCTTACCCTCGTCCTTCATATTAGTCACTTCGGCAACTTTAAGCGGTATATAATTTGAACGTGCCCAGCTTTGAGACGCCATAAATGGCGTCTCTACGATACAATTTTATTAATTGGTAGACGTTATTAATTGGTAGACGTCACCATTTAAATAATTGGTAGACGTCACCAATTATTTCCAGACGATGGCGGTGACGGTATAGGTGGTGCGGATGTAGGCGTTGCCTAAAGCTTTTTTGGGCGCGTATTTCTTCCACATATCAGTGGCATCACTTTGAAGATCGATGATGGCATCAGCACCCAGCATGCCAGCCTCCTGTTTTAATTTAGGCAAGACTTCATCAAACGGCCTGCGGCGTTCGGTGGTGACAGAAATTGTTCCGATCTCGGTATACGGTTTATCAGTTTTCTCAAGATAAGCGACACCATCAATGCTTGTTTTAGGGATAAAATAATCCGGTGATGTGTCTTTGGAATTGATCGAATACACGGTGCAGCCAGTTGAAAAAATGGACAGGAAAATTAAAGCGAACATTAAGCGTTTCATAGGACCCTTCGGTAGAAAATTGATTTATAATTTAATTATAGTAACAAAATCTTTAAAAATATATAAAATTATTTAAATTTTGGATTCCCGCTTTCGGTCGTATTGACCGACACTCGCAGTTGCTCGCGGGAATGACATAATAAGAATCAGAATGACATTTAAAAAATCGGGAATGTCGTGTTTACTTCACTTTTTCTTTCAAGGCCTTGATAATTTTCTCAGGCGTGATCGGCAGTTCCATAATACGGACACCTATGGCATCTTCCACGGCATTGGCGATCGCCGCTGAAGTCGGTAATAAAGCGGCCTCTCCCATTCCTTTGGCCCCAAAAGGCCCTTCAAGCTCATCTGTTTCAACTAAAATGCTGTTCATTTTAGGCATGCCTATTGAACGCGGCACCCGGTAACCGGCAAAATTGGCATTAAGAACACGCCCGTTTTTAAATCTTAGATCTTCATAAAATGTATACCCAATGCCCATCGCCAAAGAGCCTTCGATCTGGCCTTCAACGGATTGCGGATTGATCGCCTTGCCGATATCGTGCGCATCCCACATTTCCAGCACCTTGACTTCCCCGGTGTCAGTATCAACTTCCACTTCCACAATTTGAGCTTCAAAGCCGTAACTTCCGGAAACATTACCTTCGCCGGAACGAAAATCAATCGGGGTAGTTTTGGGATTATAGCTTCCACGGCCGATAATTTGGGTGCCGTATTTAAATGAATAACAAAGCTCCAGGGCTTTGTCAAAACTCATCAAAGCCTTACCATCTTTCTTGAATATGACTTTCTCTGCTTTAATGTCCAGGTCATCAATGTTCAAACCATTATCTTTAGCGACGATGGCTAAAATTTGCATCTTGGCGTCCTTGCCGCCTAAAAGGGCCGCATTTCCTGAAATAAAGGTCACACGGCTGGCAAATGATCCTGTATCAAATGGTGTTATTTCCGTGTCCCCTGATTTGCATTTGATACGGCTAAAGCTGACACCCAATGAATGCGCCGCAATCTGGGATAAGGCTGTATTTGACCCTTGTCCTGTATCCGCTGCCCCTGTAAATAAATAGACCGATCCGTCTTCCTCTACTTTAACAATAGCTCCGGCGGATTCATGCGATTTATACATTTTAGAACCCATCACATCCGCCGCAATACCAATACCTATACCGCGTTTTAAATGTTGCTGCTTACCGCGTTTTTCCTTCCAGCCTGAAGCTATAGCTGCCTTTTCAATGCATTCTTTCATACCATTGGTTGTTAACACCATTTTGTTAACAGTGATCATATTAGGCTCGGTTATATTTTTTAACCGGAATTCTATCGGGTCCATCCCGATATCTTGAGCCACCAGATACATA
>CAZASA010000073.1:0-11728 GCA_964487685.1 uncultured Planctomycetales bacterium | reverse complement strand
GTGAACAACGTAGAATACGTCCCAAGGCTTTTTTGATCCCTGTCATAACACCATAGCGTTCAATGGCCTCGAGGCTATATTGTGAGCAAGAGGGATAAAACCGGCAATTTCTAAAAAATAACGCGCGGCTTAAACACTGATAGGCTTTTATACCTGAAACCAGGATCTTCTTTATCATTGGTCAAGCCTGCGGTCTTTTAGGGGATAAGTTTACGGCGGCCTTTGGCGCGTCGACGGCTAAGTACTTTTTGACCGTCGGATGTCGCCATGCGCTTACGGAACCCGTGTCTTTTTTTCCCAACAATATTGGTTGGCGTCTTTAAATGCTTCTTCATTTGTCGTTACTTTCTTTGATGGTGCTTTTATAGTTTGGAAATTATAGCATATGTTTGAACGATGTCAAACAAATACCGGCTTGCCTGGATCGAAACAGGATGAGGTCGTAAGTTTTTTGAGGGTAAAAACCCCTTGGATCTCCAGGGGTAATGAAAAAACCATTGCAATCAATTCAAGCTTTGTTATAATGACCCATCGAATCTTAATAAACGCTTAACACAGCCTCGAGATTTGGTTTTCAAGGGCATTTAGTTTAATCCACAGCTGTTAATAACTTGTGATCTCGTCTGGAATGACTCTACTTGACGTCTGGCAAAAAGCTCAAAACCCCATCAAAACCTCCATTGGCGAGACTTCTTACGATACCTGGTTTTCCCACCTGAAGATCTGTGAGACAACCCCGGGAATCTTGACCATCGAGGCGCCGGATGAGTACTTCAAGAACTGGATCGATGAGCGCTACCGCACTATCATCGAGCGCTGCCTGCGCACCGAAGCCGGGCAGGGGATAGGCATTGAATTTGCCGTTAATGCTGAGCTTCTAAATAAACACACCCAGCAAAAACTCTCCTCCATTGAAAATTCATTTACGCACCAGGAAAAGAACATCCATTTAAACCCGCGTTTTCTTTTTGAAAATTTTGTGGTGGGGGAGGGCAATCGTTTTGCTTTTGCCGCGGCCCAGGCCGTGGCGGAAAACCCTGCCAAGTCCTACAATCCTTTTTTTATTTACGGGTCCGTTGGTTTGGGCAAGACCCATTTGATGCAGGCCATCACCCATGAGGCCCAGCGTAAAAACCCCAATCTTAAAGCCTGCTATCTTTCATCCGAACAATTCACCAATGAATTGATCAATTCCATCCGTCATCATTCGGCGGAAGCGTTCCGCCAAAAATACCGTCACGTCGACATCCTGTTGATCGACGATATCCATTTTATCGCCGGGAAGGTCTCGACCCAGGAAGAATTTTTCCACACCTTCAACACGCTGCATGACCACCATAAGCAGATCATTATCTGCTCGGACAGGCCGCCCAAGGAGATCGCCAATTTGGAAGAACGCCTGGTTTCGCGCTTTGCCTGGGGCCTGATCACGGACATCCAGCCGCCGGATTATGAAACCAGGGTGGCCATCTTGCGGAAAAAATTAGAATTAGAATCTGTTGTTGTTCCTAATGATGTGGTATTATTCATAGCTCAAGAGATCAAAACCAATATCCGTGAGCTGGAAGGAGCGCTCATTAGGGTGGTGGCTTACGCGCTTTTGGAAGAAAAATTGATCACCCTGGCCATGGCCAAGCAAGTCCTTAAAGACATGGTCAAGGAAACCATTAAAACCATTAGTGTGGATATGGTTCAAAAAGAAGTGGCTGCCTATTTCCGGGTGACCACGGCTGACCTGAAAACAAAGAAACGTAATAAAAACGTGGTCTTGCCAAGGCAGGTGGCCATGTACCTGACCCGTAAATTAACAACGCATTCTTTACCTGAGATCGGCGCGGCTTTTGGCGGCAAGGACCATACAACGGTTTTGCACGCTTATAAAAAGATAGAAAAAGATTTTATGACCAGTCCGGAAGTTAAAAAAAGTATTGACCATTTAAATTCTATTTTATTAGAATAGGGCGTAGGTGTGGATAGGAAGTATATCTTGTCCCTAGGTTATCCACAGGTGTTAACAGTTGTAACATATTGAAAATATTACAGGATTTATTCCTAATTCAATTTATCCACAAGTACTAATACGATTACTGCTGTTTTGAAGGTTAACCAGAAAGCACTAAAAGCAGAGGGTTGTGAATATGAAAATAAAGACGAATAAAGAAGAAATTCAAACCGCCATTAGCACTGTTGGTAATATTGTTTCACCAAAAGCAACCTTGCCTATACTATCTAATATGCTTTTAGAAACAAAAGAAGGTTTATTAAAAATGAACACCACAGACCTTGATATCGGTATATCCTGTGAATTGCCTGTGCATGTCTATGAACAAGGGGCCATAACTATCCCTGCTAAACGTTTTAGTGATATTGTGCGTGAATTACCAAGCGGTGAAGTTGTTATTGTGGCCAGAAAAAATAACCAGATCGATATTGAAGGTTTAAATTGCCGTTTTAAATTAAATGGACTGCCTAAAGAAGAATTTCCTAAATTCCCGGAATTTAAAGATAAAGATGCTATTTTAATTAAACAAACAGATTTAAAAGAAATGATCCGTCTGACTAATTTCGCTGTTTCGTATGAAGAATCACGGTATGTTTTAAACGGCCTATTATTGGAAGTAGCAGGGGATGTAATACGTATGGTAGCGACCGACGGAAGACGCTTGGCTAAGATCGAAAAGAAATTGATCCAGCCCGCCTTAAAAGATTTCCATATTATAATCCCGGTTAAAGCGATCAATGAGATCAACCGTAATTTGAAAGATGAAGGCCAGGTTAGTATAATTAACGGAACAAACCAGGTTTTGTTTAATATTGACGGGATATTGATCGCGACCCGCATCATTGAAGGCGAATTCCCTAATTATAAGCAGGTCATCCCCAAGGAAGGATTAAACAAGGCCAAGGTCAAGACTCAGGATTTGTTGGCCGCGATCCGTCGGGCAAATTTACTGTCAACACCGGATTTTCAGGCCATCAAGTTTGAACTTTTCAAAGACAAACTCGTGATCTCAAAAAACACACCGGACGTAGGGGAGTCCCGCGAGGAAGTAATGGTGGAATACGGTCAGCAGGAATTGATCGTGGGCTTTAATCCGCAGTTTTTTATCGATGTACTTAAAAACATTAATGAGGAATATGTCCCGATGGAATTTTTAGGGCCGGACAAGCCCTGTGTATTGAGGCTCAAAGAATATTTGTATCTTGCCCTTCCAATGAGACTCTAGATGGACTCCATTAAAAACATCGTTGCAGGCGTGATCGGACGAATGTCGTCGTCAAAAGGCGGCTCGTGCCAGGACATTCAAACAGCATGGGAGAGGATATCGCAGGACAAAGAAAGCAGGGTGACGGATTTCAAGGATGGATGTGTTATCATCAATGCGAACAGCTCTATGCGTTTGTTTAAACTTAATTTAAACAGGGAAAGCCTTTTAAAAGAATTACAGAAAGAATTCCCGTCGATCGTTAAGATCAGCTTTAAAGTAGGGCAGTAAAAATTATAGCGTTAAGCGCGTAAATTCGGCGGGTGGCGAGTAGCGGCGTTCAGGAGCGCACGGCAACGGTGGCCGGACCTAAATAGGGAAACCACCTTTCAAGACAGCTGAGCTATCCGATTTTGCTCGCAGGAGCACCTGAATGACGCGACGAGCCAGGACCCGCTATATATAAGGAGACTATGAAAACCGAAGAAAAAGAAATTAAACACAAAGGCACCTACGATGCCAGCAACATCACCGTCCTGGAAGGCCTGCAGGCTGTTCGCATGCGTCCGGCCATGTATATCGGGGACACGTCAAGCCGCGGCCTGCACCACCTGGTCTATGAAGCGGTAGACAACGCCATCGATGAGGCTTTGGCCGGCTATTGCACGGCCATTGAAACAGTGATCAATCATGATGAGTCCATCTCGGTCATTGACAATGGCCGCGGTATTCCGGTGGATATGCACAAGACCGAAAAGAAACCGGCCGTTGAAGTGGTCTTGACCACCTTGCACGCCGGCGGTAAATTCGACAAGGACAGTTATAAAGTATCCGGCGGGTTGCATGGCGTCGGCATCAGCTGCGTTAATGCGCTTTCAGAATGGTTTGAGGTCGAGGTTAAACGGGAAGGCAATATTTACCACCAGCGTTATGAGAAGGGCAATACCGTTTCAAAGCTCACCACTATCGGAAAAACAAAATCCACGGGCACCAAGGTGACCTTCAAGCCGGATAAAACGATCTTTAAAGAAACTCAGAAATTTTCGTACGACATTTTAGCCAAGCGCCTGCGTGAGCTGGCCTTCTTAAACAAGGGTACTTCGATAAAACTGGTCGATCTGCGCGGGGAAAAACCCAAAGAGTCCTTGTTCTTGTTCAAAGGAGGGATCATCTCATTCGTGGAACATCTCTCAGAGAACAAGACACCTTTGCATAACAAGGTTTTTTATTTTGAAAAAGAAAAGGACGATATCAATGTGGAGGTCGCCCTTCAATATAATGATACCTACAATGAAACAGTCTACTCCTATGCCAACAGCATCAATACCATCGAGGGAGGGACCCATCTTTCAGGTTTCCGCTCAGCCTTGACGCGCGCGATCAATAATTATGCCAAGGCCAAGAACCTGCTTAAAGACAAGGATGGGGTGGGCATTTCCGGGGATGATACTAGGGAAGGCCTTATCGCGGTCATCTCCATCAAGATCCCCCTGCCTCAATTTGAAGGCCAAACCAAGACTAAATTAGGCAATTCGGAAGTTGATGGCTTGGTTGCTTCCATGACCCTGGAGGCGTTGACCCGATTCTTTGAAGAAAACCCGTCGGTGGCCAACAAGATCATCGACAAGGTCATCATGGCGGCCCGTGCCCGTGAAGCGGCCCGTAAGGCGCGTGAACTGACACGCCGTAAAGGGGCCCTGGATTCCGGCGGACTGCCGGGTAAACTGGCGGATTGTTCGGAGAAAGACCCTACCATGTGCGAGCTGTACCTGGTTGAAGGGGATTCGGCCGGCGGTTCTGCCAAACAGGGACGCGACCGTTCCTTCCAGGCCATCCTGCCACTGAAGGGGAAGATCCTCAATGTCGAAAAATCCCGGCTGGACAAGATATTAAGCAATGAAGAGATACGCACCATGATCACAGCGCTGGGAACAGGGATCAGTGAGGATTTTAATATTGAAAAATTACGTTATCACAAGATCATCCTCATGTGCGACGCGGATGTTGACGGTTCGCACATCCGCACCCTTATCCTGACCCTTTTATACAGGCAAATGCCCCAGCTGGTTGAAGGCGGCTTTGTCTATATCGCTCAGCCTCCCTTATATAAGGTAACGAGAGGCAAAAGGGAAGAGTATATCCAAACCGAAAAGGAAATGAACGATCTTGTCCTGGAATTAGGTACTGACGGCATCAAATTGACCAAAGTCGAAGGAAAGAAGACCTTTACAGCGCCCCAAGTTCAGGAGATCCTTCAGGCCTTGGTGGAATTAGAGATGATCGTTGAACGGCTCAAACGCAGGGGGGTTGATTTTAATTCCTATGTCGAGAAATATAACGTTAAAAAGAAGAGAATGCCCCGCTATGTGGTCAAGTCAGGTATTCAGGAAGAATATGTCTTTGACGACAAGGAGTTAGCAGAAATCACCAAGGACGATACGGAAACGCAATATATAGAGATATTTGAATCCGAAGAGATCGAAGCTTTACAGGAAAGGCTGGACAAGCTGGACATATTCTTGCAGGACTATAAGCGCACGATCGAAGAGCAAGTGCTCCTGGCCAAAGATAAGAAAGAAAAAGGCAAGCCGCGCGTGGACCTTAAACCGCTGTTCACAATCGAGGACGAAAAGAACAAGACGGAATTAATGTCCGTCGTGGACATCCTTCATTATGTCCGCGAATCCGCCAAAAAAGGCATGCACACCCAGCGTTATAAAGGTTTGGGGGAAATGAACCCGCAGCAGCTTTGGGACACCACCATGGACCCACAGCGGCGTACCATCCTTAAAGTGGTCCTGGAAGATGCGGTGGAAGTAGACAAGACCTTTGCCATGCTCATGGGCGACGAGGTAGAGCCCAGGCGTCAATTCATCGAAAACTATGCGCATGAAGTCAAGAATTTGGATATTTAATAAATGGGATTCAAATAGAAAGCATGGATAATATGCGGCGGGTGGCTCGGAATTGATGTTGCCGAGCGCACGACAAGCGCTCAAGTCATCTATTCAGTGAGACCCTTTTCTGGCCGCTGATAGGCCAGCAATTCGCCAAGAGGAGCACGGCAGCAGCAAGGCCGAGACAGGACCCGCAATAGTTAAAGAAAGGTAATAGGTATGTCACGTGATTTGAACAAGAAAGAACGCATTATCCCTGTTTATATCGAAGAGGAAATGAAGAATTCCTACCTTTCCTATTCCATGTCCGTTATCGTCGGCCGGGCATTGCCGGACGTGCGGGATGGCTTAAAGCCGGTGCATCGGCGCATCCTTTATGCCATGAGGGAATTGAATCTGGAGCACAACAAGCCTTATAAGAAAAGTGCGCGTATCGTCGGGGAAGTGCTGGGTAAATACCATCCGCATGGGGATTCCGCCGTGTACGACACCATGGTGCGCATGGTACAAGACTTTTCGCTGAGGTATCCTTTGATCGACGGCCAGGGGAACTTTGGTTCCATTGACGGGGACGCGGCCGCGGCGATGCGTTATACCGAAGCGCGCATGGCCTCCGTTTCCGAGGAAATGCTCAACGACATTGAGAAGCAAACCGTGGATTTCAGCCCTAATTTCGACGGGTCGCTGGAAGAACCGGATATCCTGCCGGGCATGGTCCCCAATCTTTTGGTCAATGGGTCCTCAGGGATCGCGGTCGGCATGGCCACCAACATGGCCCCGCATAATATGGGCGAGATCATCGACGGCATCGTACATTTAGTGGACAACCCGGAAGCGGCGATCAAGGACCTGATGAAATTTGTCAAAGGCCCTGATTTTCCCACCGCCGGTATCATCTGCGGCAGGGAAGGATTTGTGGATGCGTACAATACCGGACGGGGCAAGGTCACGATCCGGGCCCGCGCCAGCATTGAACAGCAAAAAGGCAACCGAGAGGCCATCATCATCACCGAATTGCCCTATCAGGTCAACAAGGCCAACCTGATCCTCAACATGGCAGACCTGGTCCAGAACAAACAGGTCGACGGGATCACGGATATCCGGGATGAAAGCGACAAGGAAGGCATCAGGGTCGTTATTGAACTGCGCCGGGATGTGGATGCCAATATTGTGCTTAACTATCTTTATAAGCACACCCAGATGGAAGTCACCTTTGGCATCATCAATTTGGCCCTGGTCAACAAATCGCCCAAGGTCTTGAACCTAAAGCAGCTGATGGCCCACTATATCGCCCATCGCCATGTTGTTATCCGCAGGCGCACGCAATTTGACCTGGACAAGGCTGTCCGTCGGGCCCATATCTTAGAAGGCTTGAAGATCGCGTTCAAATATTTAGATGAGATCATCAAAACGATCCGGGCCTCCAAGACGACTGGGGACGCGAAAGAATCGTTGATCAAGAAATTTGACCTATCCGACGCGCAAGCCCAGGCTATTTTGGAAATGCAGCTGCAGCGCCTGGCCGCCTTGGAACGCGACAAGATCGAGGCGGAATATCAACAGCTTTTAAAAGATATTGATAATTACCGCTCTATCCTGGCTTCTGAGAAACGGGTCGATGCCATCATCAAAGAGGAACTAGCCGAGCTCAAGAGGAAATACGCGGATGAACGCCGCACCGAGATCGCCGGCCGCGCGGAAGATATTGAGATCGAGGACATGATCGCCGACGAGGACATGGCCATCACCATCAGCAATAAAGGCTATGTTAAACGGCTGTCGGTGGACGGTTACCGTTCGCAAAAGCGCGGCGGCAAAGGGGTCACAGCGATGACCACCTCAGATGAAGATTTTGTGGAGCGCATGTTCGTGGCTTCCTCCAAGGACTTTTTATTGATCTTTTCTAATTTAGGCGCTGTGCGATGGCTTAAGGTCTATGAGATCCCCGTGGCCTCCCGCACGGCCCGAGGCAAGGCCATTGTCAATCTGCTGTCCTTCAAGCCCGAGGAAAAGATCAGCGCCATTGTGGCGGTCAAAGAATTTAGAGAAGACCAGTTCCTGGTCTTCGCCACCAAATTAGGCCAGGTCAAAAAGACCAAGGTCTCCGCGTATAATAATCCCCGCAAGGGGGGTATCGTCGGTATCGGATTAGAAAAGGACGATGAGTTGATCGGGGTAGGTTTAAGTAATGGCAAGGAAGATGTGCTTTTGGCGACACGCCAGGGCATTTCCCTGCGCTTCCCTGAAAAACAATTGCGCGACATGGGCCGTTCGGCCAAGGGAGTGCGTGGTATCAGCCTTGCCAAGGGTGATTTTGTCGTCGGAATGCTGGTTTTTTCTCCGGAAGTCGACAAGACAGGCGCCAAGTTATTGTCTGTTTGCGAATTAGGATATGCCAAACGTTCAGACTTTGCGGATTACCGCACCCAATCACGCGGGGGCAAAGGCATCATCAACGTGAAGATCACCGACAAGAACGGGGCGGTGGTCGGCGTCATGGCTGTTTCTGATGAGGATGAGATTATGGTCGTGACCAAAAAAGGGATGGTGGTGCGTTCTTCGCCATCAGAGATCCGCGAGACCGGCCGCAGTGCGGTGGGTGTTCGCCTGATCAGCATGGAAGATGGCGACAAACTTTCATCCGTTGCCCATGTGGTCAGCCATGAAGAGGAATAAATTTTGTTCTTGACGGATTAAATGGTGACGTCTACCATTTAAAACCTGCGTCACCATTTTGACCCCATCGTCTAGCCTGGTCAGGACACAAGCTTTTCAAGCTTGCAGCGCGGGTTCAAATCCCGCTGGGGTCGCCAAACAATATTAAATGTCATTCCCGCGAGCAGCTGCGAGTGTCGGTTAATACGACAGAAAGCGGGAATCCAGAAAAACAGGAGATTGTCATGTTAACTATCTACGGTTCAGATCTTTCAGGGCCGGCCATCAAGGTCCGGCTAACGGCCAGTTTCCTCGGCATCGAGCATAAATGGCAGCCCGTTAATTTACGCGAAGGGGAACAAAAGAAGGAATGGTTCCTTAAGATCAATCCGGTGGGCAAGGTCCCGGCCATGGACGACGATGGCTTTTATTTATTTGAAAGCAATGCCATCTGCAAATACCTATGCGACAAGAATAATTCACCTCTTTACCCAAAAGATGTTAAAAAGCGCGCCACCATCGAGCAATGGATCGATTTTATTTCCATGCATATCGGGGCCAATTTTATTCCGGTGGTGTATAACCGTCTTTTTGCGCCTTTAAGGGGCATGGCGGTCAATGAAAAAGCGATCGCTGACGGAGAAGAGTTCCTGAAACAATATTTCCCGATCATTGAAAAACAGCTGACCCAGCATAAATATATTGTCAGCCAGGAAATATCAGTGGCTGATATTATTTTATTGGCACTCCTTGAGCCGGCGGAGATGGCCAAGGTTGACCTGGGCGCGTATCCTAAATTAGCAGCCTGGCGCACCGAGCTAAAGAAACAATCCTTTTATACGAGCTGTTATAAAGAATACGGGGAAATGTTAAAGGCTCCCGTTGCCAAATGATCCAATAGCCACGATGACCAAGGAAAAGGGAACATTGAAGGTAGCTCTTTTACAGTTATCAGCAACTCAGGACAGCCGATCGAATCTCGACAAGGCCCTGAGCATGTCCCGCGAAGCGATCGCCCAAAAAGCGAAATTTATCCTTTTGCCGGAAGTGTTTAATTATCGCGGTGACACCAAGGATAAAGGCGTATTGGCCAAGGTAACAGAAATCATTCCAGGCCCTTCAACGGAAGCGTTTGTCGCTTTAGCTAAAAGGTGCAAAGTTTCATTTTTGCTCGGTTCCATATTAGAGAAGGCCACAGATTCCAAAGCCTACAACTCATCGGTCCTGATCGATCCTCAGGGAAAGATCACGGCCAAATACCGTAAAATACATTTATTTGACGCCCTTATCGGGGAAAAATGGATCAAGGAATCAGACACCTTCCGGCCTGGCCGACGGCCGGCAACAGCCAAGCTCGGTGATTTCAAGGTGGGACTTTCGATCTGCTATGACCTGCGTTTCCCCTCGTTATATCAAGAGTATGCACACAACGGCGTTGATGTTTTAGCCGTACCGTCATGCTTTACCAGAAAGACAGGCATTCCCCATTGGGAAGTCCTTCTTCGGGCCCGGGCGATCGAAAATTTAGCCTATGTCTTGGCCCCTGACCAGGTAGGCACGGACAGCCGTGGGATCCAGGCCCATGGCCACAGCATGATCATATCCCCGTGGGGAGAGATCATCGCGCGGGGAAGCGGCGATCGGCAGGAAATAGTTTTTGGGGAAATAGAACTGGAAGAAGTACAAAAGGCAAGACGCATGTTGCCAGGGGTAATAACAGGAGGCCGTCATGACAAAAAAAATTAAAGTCGCGGTGACAGGTGCGGCAGGCCAGATCGGGTATGCCTTATTGTTCCGCATTGCCGCCGGAGAAATGTTTGGGAAGGACACGGAAGTTGAACTAAGTTTATTGGAATTAGAAAAGGCCCTGCCGGCCCTTCAAGGCGTTGTCATGGAGCTGGATGACTGTGCTTTTCCAAGGCTGAGCCAGGTCACCATATCATCCGACCCGAATGCCGCTTTTAAAGACATTGACTGGGCGTTGCTTATCGGCAGTGTGCCGCGCAAGGATGGCATGGAGCGAGGCGACCTTTTAAAGATCAACGGCGGCGTATTTACGGTGCAAGGCCGGGCCTTGTCTGATAATGCCAAGCCCGATTGCAAGGTCCTTGTCGTCGGAAATCCCTGCAATACGAATGCCTTGATCGCCAAGAGGAGCTGCAAGAACATTCCGGAAAAGAATTTCTTTGCCATGATGATGCTGGACAATAACAGGGCCGTCGCCCAGCTGGCGCAAAAGGCCGGTGTGGCGGTTGATCAGGTTAAAAATGTCGCGATCTGGGGGAACCATTCAGCCACTCAGTATCCTGATTTTTATCATGCGACCATAGGCGGCCGCACGGCCGTCGAGGTGATCAAGGATGAGGCATGGCTTAAAGGGGCTTTTATCGAAACAGTGCAAAAACGCGGCGCAGCGGTGATCAAGGCCAGAGGGCTTTCGTCCGCGGCCTCCGCAGCCAATGCGGTGATCGACACGGTGCGCCATATCATAACGCCGACACCTGAAGGGGAGTTCTTTTCAGCGGCCGTCCCTTCTGATGGCAGTTACGGGACCGAGACTGGGATCATGTTTGGATTTCCATTGCGCTCTGATGGGAGGCAATGTTCGATCGTCCAGGGCCTGAAACACAATGAATTTGCCCAAGCAAAGATCAAAGCCACCTTGGATGAATTATTGGCAGAAAAAGAGGCTGTAAAGGAATTAATCTCGAAATAGGCAGTTTTTAAAGGATCAGCTTAACCAAAACTTAACATAACCTTACCTTTGCTTTTATAAATCAGTATATAATAAGAATATTTATGATTAATCAAAATATAGTGGTGTAGACTTGCCTTTTTCAAAATTAGCAAGTATACTTAAAGGGTATTTCAATATAGGGAGGCAATTTATGAGAAAGCCTGGCATTTTAATAGGCGGTATTTTGTGTTTATCTATAGGGGCACTTTCCTTGACCGGTTGCGACCTGCTGG
>CAZASA010000072.1:0-11750 GCA_964487685.1 uncultured Planctomycetales bacterium | reverse complement strand
AAGGCGGGGCCTGCCCCGATGAATTGATCCCTTCCCTGAATGCCGGGAATTCCATCTGGACACCTGAGGGTCTGGCAAAGATCGTTGTGGACATCATGAGCAAGACGACCATCAAAATAAAATTAATGGATCCGATTGCAAGGTACGGATGGATGATATTACCCTTGACCTTCAAATGTTCAAGGCTCATGGCTCACCTGTTCTTCTTGAGGACTTGATTCAGAGACCGCCTGAAAGGTCCCAACAGCCTCGGTAATGGTTTGCTCAAAGCTCATGACCACGTCATTGACGCGGCTTGCGGTAAAACTATAAATAGCAAAAGTGATGATCCCCACCGATAACCCCGCTGACGTTGCCACCATAGCCTGCCAGATACCTGAGGACATGTCCCCCAAGCTCAAAGGATTAAGAGCATTGGAACGCATCTGGACCGCATGAAAAACAACACATAAGGCGGTCGTTGTTCCCAATAGCCCCAACATAGGCGCGGCATTAACGATAAAAGCCAAAAGGTTTAACCGCTGTTTTAAAACATGGACTTCAAAACCAGCAGCCTGCTCCATGGATGTTTTGATCATGTCCGCCGAAGAGCCATATTTCATGAGACCCGCCTTGCAAATATTGCCAAGGCCAAAGGCATTGTCTTCACAGGCGCTTAAGGCCTCTTTCATACGATTGGCCCTTACCGCTTTAAAAAAAACAGGTTTAAATTTTTTAGAGTTCTGTTCGACACTGTTTAAAAACAGGAATTTTTCGATGCCCACGGTGATGGCCAATACGGAAAGCAGCATGATCGGCCAGACCATCGGACCGCCTTTTAACAAGATCCCCCAAGCATTGATAAAAGCAACTGTCATTATTCCCTCACCTTTCCGGCATTGTTTTTGATCCAGTCCAATCGCTCCTGGGCAAAGGCCGCTTCCGGAGTGTTTAACTGGATGATCTTCTGATAGGTAACACGCGCCCCTTCCCAATCCTGCCCTTCTTCATAGATCTTGGCCACCCGCAAATAGGCTTTGACCACCCACGACTTTTCATTAGGGTACAAGCTTGGTATCTTTAAATATTCCGTGATCGCATCCTCGGTACGGCTCATCAATTCAAGGGTATCTGCCAAACTAAATTGGATCTGGCCGCGGTCAAATTGCCCCTGTTTGGCGGCCAGGGCATTGCGATAAACCGCTTCTTCCTTTTCATAATCCTGTTGATTACGGTAAAGCTGTCCCAATTTTACATACGCCTCACCCGCATATTCCGGCGAGGCGTCAATGATACTTTCATAGGCCGCGATCGCTCTTTGGGGATCAAGGTCCTTGGACATGATCCCGGCGATGGCAAGCCTTGTTTTCCCTCTCAAGACAGCATCCTGGGACGATATGGCCTTATACTGTTCCAAGGCATCATCCGACTCGCCCAGGATCTCATAAGCCTGGCCTAATTCATAATGCACCTGGTCGATCTTCGCACAACCGGGAAATTCATCAATGATCGACTTATAATATTGGACCGCGGAATCCGCGTCAGCGTTCTTCAAATAATACTGGGCCAGCCACAAAAGCGCTTCAAGTTCGGCATTGGTCTTGGGATATTTAAAAACAATCAGTTTGATCCTCTTGACCGCTTCACGGCCCATCCCTAATTCAAACTGGCATTTGGCAATGTCGATATCAGCATTTTGAGCGATGTCCGCATCATTAGGATAAAGCCTTAAGATCTTCTGAAAATACTTCAGGGCGTCTTCCGTTTGTTTTAAATTCAAATAAGATAAGGCCAGGATATAATTCGCGTCGGGAGCGAATTCACTGGGTTTGGAAAGGTTCCTCAGATAAGCCCTCATGATCCGGGCACTTTTTTCCCATTCCCCTTTCTTATAGCTGATGACCCCCATGTAATAATTGATGTCCTCAAGATATTTGCTGTCAGAATAATTGTCCTGTAAACTGCTGAAATTATCCAGCGCGGCATCGATCTTCCCGGACTTAAGCAGTGCAATGGCTTGACGGTATAGCACATAATCCATCATGCTGTTATTAGGGAAAATTTTCTTGACCCGTTCATACATCCCGATGGCATCGTCCCATTGCTTGCTTTCCTGGTAAACATCCGCCATTTGGATCATCGCACTGGCACGGGTGTCAGTGTCGCTGCTGCGATCGATCACCTTCTGAAAACGGTTGATCGCCGCGGCTTCATGCCCCATTTTGAGCTCACACCAACCTAAACCATATTGGCTTTTCTCAAAAATATCCGGATCATTCTGCCCTTCCAGATGCAGATAATCCGCAAAGGCATCTTCATATCTCCTTAATGAGTAAAGGACATTCGCCCGCCCCAAATAGCCCTGGGTCCAATGCGGGCTTTGAGGATAATTGTTAATGAATTCCCCAAAAAGGTCCAGGGCCTGGGAATACATTCCCCGTTCATAAGCCAGATTGGCCTGGGCTAAAACAATTTCTTGAGGGGAAAGCGATTTAGCCTTACTTAGATTCTCTCCTTTTTTAAGGGCATTCTGGGCCTCATTGAACTTGCCTAATTTTATATAGCTCCAGCCCAGTGCCGTAAACGCGGCCAGCTTTAAATTATCCTCACAAGGAGCTTCGATAGTTTTTTGATAATATTTAACGGCAGGGTCGAATTTCTCAAGATAATAAAGACCTTCGGCGATGTTAAAATTGACCTCGCACATATGCACGGTCTTGGGATATTTAAGAGCGAGATTCTCAAAATCCTTGATCGCGTCCTTTAGGCGGCCGGCATTATAATCACATTCAGCGATCTTCAAAGAGGCATCTTCGCTCAATTGATGGTGGGGAAATTGTATGGTCAGGTACCTAAAAGCTTTTTTAGCCTGATCGAAATTCTTCTGTTGAAAAAATGACCAGCCTAATGAATAGTACGCCTGTGCCACAAAAGTCGATTGCGGGTAATCAATGATCACCGTCTTATAATCTTGCTGGGCATCATGCAATCGGTTTTCTTTTAAAAAAGTCTCCCCCCGCCAATATAGGATCTCATCCTTCTTTATCGATTGCTGGCTTAAGTCATCAAAAAGGTCCAGGGCCTTGCCATAATCACCGCGCAGGAAATCACATTGTCCCAGCAATAATTTAGCCGTAGGTAAATGAGGACTGTCCGGATACTTGTCTAAAAAATCCTGCAAATACCGGGTGGCGACATCACTAAACCCGTCATTAAACGCCTGCTGGGCCGCGGACAAAAGGTCCATTTCCGTGCTTTGCGCGAAACACCTAAGGGGCAGGCAAAAAAGGGCTGCCAGCAGAGAAAAACAAAGTAAATACCGACGATTCATGGGTTTATTATACCAATTTTACCTGGATTTGTTTAAGAATTGTTTAAGGTACAAGCCAGTGTGCGAACTAGGGTGCTTCACGATATCTTCAGGCGTTCCGGCGAAAACAACTTCGCCCCCCTTGTCCCCGCCATCAGGCCCCAGATCAATAATATAATCCGCGCTTTTGACCACATCCAAATTGTGTTCGATGATCAATACCGTATTGCCACGGTCAACCAATCGCTGAAGGACCTGCAAAAGCTTGTCCACATCGGCAAAATGTAACCCGGTGGTGGGCTCATCCAAAATATAAAAAGTGCGGCCCGTGGCGGGCTTACACAATTCACTGGCAAGCTTCACCCGTTGCGCCTCACCGCCGGACAAAGTAGTTGCGGCCTGGCCCAACCGGACATATCCCAAGCCCACATCGTTAAGTGTTTGCAGCACTTGTTTGACGCGGGGAATGCTGTCAAATATTGCCACCGCTTCAAGAACAGAAAGGTTAAGCACATCCGCGATATTCTTGCCCTTAAATTCCACTTCCAGGGTCTGGTCTGTAAATCGCTTCCCCTTGCAAACTTCACATTCAACATACACATCCGGCAAAAAATGCATCTCGATCTTTTTGATCCCGTCCCCGCCGCAAGCCTCACAACGGCCGCCCTTGACATTAAAACTAAAACGTCCGGGTTTATACCCGCGCATCTTGGACTCAGGCAGTTGCGCGAACAAGTCACGGATATAACTAAAAACACCTGTATATGTCGCCGGATTGGAGCGCGGGGTACGGCCGATGGGCGACTGGTCCACCACAATGACCTTATCAATATGCTGGATGCCTTCGATCTTCTTGTACTTCCCAAGAGGGACCTTGGTGCCATAAATTTTATGGACCAGGGCATTATGAAGGATATCTGTGACCAATGTAGATTTGCCTGACCCTGAAACGCCTGTGACACAGACAAAGGTGCCTAAGGGAATACTGACATCCACATCTTTTAAATTATGCTGGGATGCGCCGATGACCTTTAAAAATTGAGTGTTGATGATGTCACGGCGATTAAGAGGGCGCAGGATCTGATAATCACCGGATAAATATTGCCCGGTAAGTGACCTTTTACATTTGATCAAGCCTTCCACCCCGCCCGCATAGATCACCTCGCCGCCATGCTCGCCGGCACCGGGCCCCAAGTCTATCACATGGTCTGCCCGGCGGATGGTCTCCTCATCATGTTCGACCACGATCAGGGTATTGCCCAGGTCGCGCAAGGCATGCAGGGTCGCGAGCAGACGGTCATTGTCCTTTTGATGCAGGCCGATACTGGGTTCATCCAAAACATAGATCACCCCAACCAAACCTGAGCCCACCTGCGTGGCCAGTCGGATACGTTCTGCTTCTCCGCCGGAAAGTGTCGCGGAGCGCCTATCCAAACTCAAATACTCCAGACCGACATTGATGCAAAAATCCAGGCGCCGGTTGATCTCTTTTAAGATCTCCTCACTGATCGTTTTCTTGTCCTTGCTTAATACCAAATGATTAAAGAAATATTTGGCGTCCTTGATCGAAAGGGCCGTCAGTTGGGCGATATTCCTGTCCGCAACCTTGACAGCCAAAGATTCCTTCTTAAGACGCAGCCCCTGGCAGGCCCCGCAGGGTGATTCTGACATGAAAGACGCGATCTCTTCTTTAAGCCATTCACTGTCTGTTTCCCTAAAAAGCCGCTCCAGGTATTTGATCACACCTTCAAAAGTCCTTCCCCATATTTCATCGTCCGAGCCATAAAATAAGATGCGTTTAAATTTTTTATCCAAAGCATTAAACGGCAATCGGGCATCTACTCTATAAATACGGGCTATTTCCCGTAACACGGCGCGATAATACATCATGTACCCGCGCTGGCCTTTTTTCCAGGGAGCAACAGCATTGACCCAGGGCTTGGACGCATCCGGCACCAAGACCAGCGGGTCGATCTCCATTTTTGTCCCTAATCCATTGCATTCAGGGCAGGCGCCATAGGGAGTGTTAAATGAAAAAATACGTGGTTCGATCTCGCTTAAAAAAGTTCCGCAATCAGGACAGGCATATTTTTCACTAAAGATCTGGTCTGGCTTGGCACCGTTAAAATCAACCATGACCATGCCTTCCCCGGTCTTTAAAGCTGTTTCCACCGAGTCTGATAATCTTTTGCGGATATCTGGTCTTATGGTAAGACGGTCCACCACTACTTCGATGTGATGGATCTTGTATTTATCCAGCTTGATCGTGTCCCCTGTTTCAAACATTTTGCCATTGATACGCAAGCGGGCAAACCCTGATTTGGCGACCTGCTTTCCTATATTACGGTATTCACCCTTCCGGCCGCGGACCAGGGGGCTCAAAAGATTGATCTTTGAACCTTCCGGCAGGGCCATAATGATATCTACGATCTGCTGGGTACTTTGCTGTTCGATCTTTTTATCACAGGTCGGACAATGAGGAATGCCAATACGGGCAAATAACAGACGCAAATAATCGTAAATTTCTGTTTGGGTGGCGACGGTTGAGCGCGGGTTGCGGCTCACTGTCTTTTGTTCAATGGAAATCGTGGGAGATAGCCCTTCGATATGTTCTACGGCGGGCTTTTGCAGCTGGTCTAAGAATTGACGGGCATAGGCCGAAAGGCTCTCCACATACCGGCGCTGGCCTTCCGCATAGATAGTATCAAAAGCGAGGGATGATTTGCCTGAACCGCTGAGTCCCGTGATCACCACAAATTGATTACGCGGAATGGTCAGGTCAAAATTTTTAAGATTATGTTCGCGGGCTCCGCGGATGATGATATTCTCAGATGACATAAGTGAACATTGTATATAAAAGACAACCCCTGTACCATAAAAAAGTACAGGGGTTGCCAACATAATGTCATTCCCGAAAGCTTCTGTCGGGAATCTAAACACTTTTAATTTAGACCCCCGACTAAAACATTCGGGGGTGACATGCGGACTTATGAGTTACGTTCCGTAACTCATGTCCTTATGTCATTTACGTTTTGGAGATTTCTTTTTAGCGGTCTTCTTGGCGCTTTTTTTCTTCTTGGTTCCGCCGCGGACCATTTTGGCGCAAGAGATATCACCTTGCTTATCAATGAAATAAAGATACCCGACTTCTCTTTTGATACCAACCTTTGCCACTTTCTTAGGAGCGCCGCCTTTTTTGTCGCCGCGGGCCATCTTGGCTTGGGAGATATCGCCCTGCTTGTCAACGAAATAAAGGTAACCCTTTTCTTTCTTGACGCCTACTTTTGCAACTTTTTTTGTAGCCATGCTATTGTCCTCCTTGGTTGTGTGTTGATGTATATTTTAGGTCCCTATTTTGACCCCCTGAAAATATTCTTTTAATGTACGCACCGCTGACAAAACAGCCAAATAACTAGTTTTCGGATTGTCCGGACAAACAACATTCTCTGTCTTGGTCACCAGACGGCCGAATTCTCCCACCACCTCGATCTCATGGGAATTGACCTTGAACTCCGGTGACGTGGATATGCGGATACGCAATTTATCCTTTGAATTGGACGCTAAGGCAATGGTTGCCGCCACGTTGATATTCTGAGGGAAGCATTTGACAGCCTCGCGCACATTACCCTCAAAAAGGACTGTTTCTTTTTTGATCTGAGATAAATTGATCTTCTTCTCCTGGACATAGGCATTGTCCGCAAAGCCATAGATAGGCTTGCGGGTAGTTAACGTGACACTGTCGATGCGCTGAAGACTGGCGGCCTTGATCGCGTCAATGCCCGCGATCGCTCCTGACGGGATCAAGACCTTGACCCCCTGCTTTTGGGCCAATTTAAAAATGGTTTCATCCTCGATAAATTTGCCGACGCTCATGACCAGCACATCTTTTTTAGCTAAAAGGGCTGTGCGCACCAGCTGATGGGTATCAGGCGCGTTGACCGCTTCAACGACCAGGTCACAATTGTTCAATAGTTCCCGGTAAGAAGCTTTAACAACATTTTTTTGAAGGATAAATTTTTGAAGATTGTCAGACTTGGCAGGATTGATATCGTACAAGGCGGCAACAATGGCCTGATCATCGCATTGGGACTTAATGCTTTTCGCGATGCGCGAGCCAATGGCCCCGCAGCCTAGTATACCAACTCTTATTTTGGATCTTCCTTGGTTTTTTAATGGGAATAATGACATTATCAATAAGCCGCGTTTTACCGAAAAAAACCGCAATGGCGATCAAAACCTTACCTTTAAGTATCTTTAAAGGCTCAAGCGTATCCGCATCCACACATGCGATGTATTGGATCTTCCCGGGGGATTGCTGTGTTATCAATTGCTGGATGCTGCCGGTGATTTTGGAAGCTTTGCGTTCCCCGTTTTTGATACGCTCCTCAACATCAGTAAGGGCCTTAAATAAGACAGTCGCTTGGGTGCGTTCTTCTTCAGACAAGTGAATGTTCCGTGAGCTCATGGCCAATCCGTCAGGTTCACGGACGATGGGTATTACCCTGATCGAGACCGGGAAATTCAGGTCTGCCGTCATTTGCTTGAGCACCACCACCTGCTGGGCGTCTTTTTGCCCTAAGAACATCACATCCGGCTCGACCATATTGAGCATTTTAGCGACTACCGTCGCAACCCCCCTAAAATGACCGGGCCGGAATTTGCCGCAAAGCGTATCGGAAATATTTTCTACGTCGATGTATGTCAAATAGCTATTTGGATAAACGTCATTATCCGACGGAATAAATAGAATGTCAACATTTTCTTTTGCGATCATCATCGCATCCCGTTTAATGTCCCGAGGGTAACGGCCCAGATCTTCCTTGGGGCCGAACTGTTTGGGGTTCACATAGATGCTCACCACACACACATCGCACTCTTGTTTAGCGGCGCGCATCAATGCCAGGTGTCCTTCATGAAAATAACCCATCGTCGGTACAAAGCCGATCTTTTTGTTTTTGCGGCGGACCTTATCAAGGATGGACCGTAAATTTTTTAATGTCTTAACGATGAGCATAATCCGGGGTCGATCTCCTTTAAAGGTTCCATCACAAAAGCGCGTTCAAGCATCCTGGGATGCGGAATTAATAATTGCGGGGTGGTCAATTTAATATCATCGTACAATAAAATATCGATATCAATGACCCGAGGGCCGTTTAAAATCTTTTTAACTCGCCCGAGTCTGCGCTCGACCGCCTGGGTCATGACATGCAGTTCTTCAGGAGAAAGTTCTGTACTGGCTTTTAATACGGCATTAAGGAATTTTCCCTGAGCGACACCACCGACAGGTTCGGTTTCGATCGCGGAAGAAAATTTTAATACTTTCAGACCGCAAGCTTTCAACTCTTCAATGGCCTTATGGATAAATTCAAGGCGATCACCCAGATTGGAACCTAGTGCAAGGTATACGGTGGCCATTATAATATTTTAGCTAAACGCTCGACAGCTTGATGGATGCGGTCAGTGGGCAAGGTCAGGGACATGCGCACATAACCCTCACCTGCTTTGCCAAAACCAATTCCCGGCGTTACCACAATATCAGCTTGTTCTAAGAACGCTTTAGCATAGCTCATGGAATCATTGAACCTGGAAGGCAGTTTAGCCCATACATAAAAAGCAGCCTTAGGCGGCTCGATCTTCCAGCCGATGGCACGCAAGCCGTTGATCAAAGCGTCCCGACGGGTCTGGTACTCAGCGCGCATATCATCAATAACACGCGGGTCCATGTTTAATGCCGCGATACCGGCATACTGGATCGCGTTAAAAACACCGGAATCACAATTGGATTTGACCTTGGCTAATGCAGACACCAACTTCGGATTTCCGCAGGCCCAGCCCAGGCGCCAGCCGGTCATATAATAGGTTTTTGAAAACGAATGAAACTCAATGGCAATATCCTTTGCCCCTTCCACTTCCAAAATGCTTGGCGGCTTGATGCCGTCATAATAAACTTCTGAATACGCCAGGTCTGAAATAATAATGATCCCCTTGGCCTTGCAAACGGCCACCAGGTCTTGGTAAAACTTTTTATCAGCGGTGGCTGCGGTAGGATTATTGGGATAACAAACAAAGATCGCTTTGGCATTCTTTAGTTCTTCAATATCTTCTATTTTTGGCAAAAAACCATGAGACGCTTTGAGAGGTAAGTACTGGATCTTGCCGCCGGCAAAAGTCACTGCTGCCTGATAAGCCGGATAAGCCGGTTCAGTCAATACGACCTTGTTGCCGGGATTAATGATCCCAAGCGGCAGATGGGCAATACCTTCCTTGGAGCCGATCAAAGGATATATCTCAGTTTGAGGTTCTAAATCAACACCGAAACGGTTCTTGAACCATTTAGCGATCTCGATACGCAGCTGCGGCACACCGGCATCAAAAGGATAATGATGATTATTGACATCTTCAACAGCCTTTTTCATCGCGTCAATGATCACCTGATGGGTACGCTGATCAGGATCGCCGACACCCAAATTGATGATATCGCGGCCGGCGGCAATGGCCTCACGCCGTGCCCGGTCGATCTCCACAAATAGATACGGAGGCAATGATTGTAAACGCTCGGAAAACTGGATTTCAAATTGAGTATCAGTGGACATTATTCTAAACTCCTTGTTTAAGCCTTATTTAACCTTGCTTATAGAACTTTTTTTATATACATCATTTAACTGGATATGTCGCATGGCGCTGATCCAGTGATAAATCAAGAGTTGAAAGTTTTTTGATGAATTTGAACACCCTATTATAATACCCAATTTTAAGAGAGTAATCAGCCCTGGCTAACATTGGAACAAAAAATTGCAGCAGTATCTTAGAATCATTTCTCAACGTATTCGGACGATAAAATATATTCAGCCATGGTATTGCCTGGCGATAATCGAAGCCAATTTTCACAATAACTTAATTGTGTCCTAGATATTATATTCATTTTTTCAGTATTTATGAAATAAAACATAAACATAACAGGAATTAAGACCACAAAGATCCATCTATTAATATTGTCCCTTATTTTTAATAGTATTATTGCAATAAATAAATAAAATCCAATTGAAGAAAAATACAACCAGTAGGGCTCAAAAATAAACCCCATTTCCGGATGTGTTGCAAATCCCGGAATACCGATTATAAATCCTAAAAAAAAAAGGACTATAGCAAAACATT
The DNA here is from genome assembly GCA_964487685.1 of uncultured Planctomycetales bacterium. Lineage (GTDB taxonomy): Bacteria > Omnitrophota > Gorgyraeia > Zapsychrales > Fredricksoniimonadaceae > JABDGZ01. Next base: position 1,306 of record CAZASA010000072.1, on the reverse strand, counting down.
CAATTGATTTTTTAAAATAAAATATGAAAACCAATAACCCTGATAAAAAAAGCAAAAAACATGTATTCCAAAACCATATATGGGCTGATATTGGATAAGTATTATATAGAAGCACAATATTCTTAGGGACAAAAAGGTTACTTAAATACCAAAGCATTAAATAAAAGTAATTAGCGCAAAAATACCATGGGTTTAAATTATATCTATGGATGTTTTCGATCAGATATACCCTATGCCCCGCAAAGATACACCAGAGAATAAAATAAACAAATTCTATTAAAATATAAGGTATACATATTTTGAAAGTGCGCCCGAAAGAATTTTTTGTCCAAATCATCGATAATGATATGACATAAAATACATATAACATGGAAAAAAGCTCTTGAAGCATTAGTGCTGGAATTAAAAGCAGGATACTAAAATAGTAATAAAGTTTATTATTTTGAAGCTGATATTTATAAAATGCCATAAGTCCTAATAACATCAAGTCAGCAGACATCAGGATGTTATTTTCTGTAATGTGCTGAACGATCTCTCCAGACATAGGATGAATGCAAAAAAATGAACTTGTAAGAATTGCAAGGGTACTATTTCGGGAAATCTGATAAATAAAATAAAAGATCAGCAGGCAATTACTATAAAAAAGCGCGAGATTTATTAAATATAAAGAGTTCGGCTGATCGAAGAAATGGAATATTGAAACATTGAAAATGTTATACAAAGGCGAGAAATGCTGGTCGTAAACTTTGCTAAAATAATCACTGATATGCGAATAAATTGATGGGACATTCTTTGGATCTGAGAAAATAAAATCATCAATCATGAATTGATGATTTAAAATATCGCCATAAGTCACGACACATAGAACTAATAATAATAATGAATATAAAATAAAAAGCGTATTATAACTTTTTAAATGAACAATCTTCATTCTTTAAAAATTATCCCTTCAATCCAAGAACATCCTGCATATTAAACAATCCCTTTTTCTTCTTAGACAAAAATTTTGCGGCAACGAGAGAGCCTTCCGCGAATATGTCGCGGGTCTTGGCATGGTGGTGAAGAGATATCTTATCAACGGCGCTTTCAAAGGTGATGGTATGATCGCCGATAACTTCTCCCTCACGCAAGGATTCGATTTCTTTAACCTTGGTCTTAGAAAATGCTTCGGCAATTTCTGCCATGGTCTTGGCTGTGCCTGAAGGAGCGTCTTTTTTGTGCACATGATGTGTCTCACTAAAAGACATCGCATATTCCTTACCTGTGACCTGTGCCGCCTGACGGATAAGGGCAAAAACCAGATTGA
>CAZASA010000071.1:0-12100 GCA_964487685.1 uncultured Planctomycetales bacterium | reverse complement strand
AGTGCCAAATTAAAGAAAGAGCATTTCATATCTTATTTGCACAAGAAACAGAATGATGAGAAATATGCTGAACTTTTTGATAATACCCTAAGAGACATTGCTATCTACAATAATGATATATTTTCAGTTAAAACTGGAACAGGTGCCAAGATAACTCTTTTTGATGAGTTGAGTCAATATATTACGGACAGGTCTCAGAGGGATAATTTCTGCAAAGCTTTAATAAATCAGCTTGTAGATTTTAGTTTTGAGAAGATATTCAGCCAGAAGTTTGATTTCTTTTCCACTATTTTTGAGTACCTAATCAAGGATTATAATAAGGATGGGGGTGGTAAATATGCTGAATACTACACCCCACATGCTGTGTCAAAGATAATGGCATCAATCTTAGTGGATAAGCCAGTAAAGAATGTGACCTGTTATGATCCTTCAGCGGGTTCTGGTACTTTATTAATGAATCTAGCCCATGCCATTGGGGAGGATTCCTGTACCATTTACTCCCAGGATATTTCCCAAAAATCTTCAAGCATGTTGAGATTAAACCTGATCTTAAATGACTTGGTGCATTCCATTCAGAACATAATCCAGGGCAACACCTTGGTATTACCCTATCACAAGTCAGTTGGTAAGTTGATGACCTTTGACTACATAGTGTCTAATCCTCCTTTTAAGTTAGATTTTAGTGATTATAGAAGTGAATTGGAGTCCAAAGAGAACAAAGACAGGTTTTTTGCTGGAATCCCTAAGGTCCCAAATAAGGATAAGGATAAAATGGCAATTTATCTACTTTTTATCCAGCATATTATTTTTTCACTGTCAACTAAGGGTAAGGCAGCAGTTGTTGTTCCTACAGGATTCTTAACTGCTCAAAGCGGAATAGAGTTTAATATCAGGGAGAAATTAATAGAAAATAAAATGCTTAGGGGGGTGGTATCCATGCCTTCCAACATTTTTGCTAATACAGGCACTAATGTCTCAGTTTTGTTCATAGATAAAGCAAATGTTAAGGGTGATGTTGTTCTGATGGATGCCTCAAAATTAGGGACTACTGTTAAAGAAGGTAAGAATCAAAAAACATTGCTTTCAAATGATGAAGAACAAAATATTATCAAGGCATTCAATAAGCATGAAAAGGTTGAAGACTTCACTGTTGTGGTTTCTTATGAGCAAATAAAAGAGAAGAACTATTCATTTAGTGCAGGGCAGTATTTTGATATCAAGATTGATTATGTTGATATAACTCCTGAGCAGTTTAAAAAGAAAATGGATAGGTACAAGGCAAGTTTAGAAAATCTGTTTGTGGAATCAAGGAATTTAGAAAAAGAGATTAAGAAGTCTTTAGGTACATTAGATCATGGTTAATAAAATAACTTTAAAAGAAGTCTCTACATTGATTACAAAAGGCACAACTCCAACAACAGTAGGGGGTGGATTTGTAAATAAGGGAATCAATTTCATAAAATCTGAAAGTATTACAGGTTCTAAATATTTAGACAACAAGGTTTATGAGCACATAGATGAACAGACCGATGAGAAACTTAAAAGGTCAAGATTAAAAGAGGGAGATTTATTATTTTCCATTGCTGGTGCTTATTTGGGGAAGATAGGAATAGTAAGGGAAAGTGATTTGCCAGCAAATACCAACCAAGCAGCAGGGATAGTTAGATTGGATAAGAGTAAAGTTAATATTGATTATTTGTACTATTATTTTTCACAAAAGAGCATAAATAAATATATTAATAAATTATCTTCACAATCTTCACAACCTAATCTTAACTTAGAGTTACTTGGGAGTTTAGAATTTGATTTAAAGAATATTGATGTACAAGGCAATATTTCAAAAGTTTTATCTGCATTAGATTCAAAAATTGAAGTTAATAATCAAATTAATGCTGAACTAGAATCAATGGCAAAGACTATTTATGACTATTGGTTTATCCAGTTTAATTTCCCTGACAAGAATGGTAGACCCTATAAATCCAGTGGTGGGAAGATGGTCTGGAATGTGGATTTAAAAAGAGAAATTCCAGAAGATTGGAAAAAAGGAGTTCTTTCTGATATTGGGGATATTGTTGGTGGCAGCACTCCCTCTAGAGATAGCTCAGAATATTTTGATTCAAATGGAACTCCTTGGATTACTCCAAAGGATTTGTCTTTAAATGAAGGTAATAAATTTATAAGAAGAGGGGAGAATTGTGTTTCATTAGAAGGTATAAAGGCAGCTTCATTAGAAGTAATGCCATCTGGTACAGTATTATTAAGTTCAAGGGCTCCAATTGGGTATATGGCAATATCTTTGGAGCAGGTTACTACAAATCAAGGTTTTAAGTCATTTATTCCAATTAAAGGATATTCAACACCTTATGTTTATTATACAGTTAAGAATTCTTTGCCAATAATTATCAATAATGCTTCAGGCTCAACTTTCAAAGAGATATCAGGTTCTGTACTAAAGACAATTCCTATATCTTTGCCCCCATCTAAAGTCACTGAGGAGTACACACAATTAATTGATCCCATCTATAGTCTGCAAAGTAAACTAGAGACTGAGAATAAAAGTCTTTCAGAATTAAGAGATTGGCTACTCCCAATGTTAATGAATGGGCAGGTAAAGGTTAATTAAAAGTATTTGTGTATATACATTATCAATAATACCGAGTTGGTAAAGGCTAGATCGATTCTGTAATTGTAGTTGCAGGACATAACGGGGATTATGATAAGTAGCGCATGAGTAATTGGAGATAAAAATTTAAATGGATATTGTACCTAGAACCCAAAAAGACTGGGAAAAATTAGTAAATACAACTACTGCTGGGGCAGGAACTTTGGTGGATTTGTTATGTACGGTACCAATATGCCAGTTTTTATTAGGTCTTGCTTCAGAACACAGGATTAATGATCAATTAGATGAATTGCGAACTATGAGCGAAGATCAAAAGAAAGAAATAAGTACAAAGATTTCAAAGGATTATATAAATAGTCGAGAGTTTATGATTTTTTATAGTAATGCTCTGGAAGAATTTAAGAAAATAAAGAATATAGAAAAGATTCAATATTTTCGATCAGCTGTAATAAATGGAATGATTAGAAGAGATGTAGAAGAGAATAAGAAATTATTATTTATCGATGCTTTAAGCAATCTTCCTTTTGATGCCGTATTTCTCTTAAAACAAATACACGATATAGGGTTAGGTCGAGAAGAAGGTAGGCACAATTTTGTTGAAATTATGAAGATTACTGGGCGCGATGAATTTTTATTGGCGGCAGAATTAAAAGCACTAGAAAGATACCATTTATTGGATATAGATAGACCTTCAGGAGGTTCAAATAGAACATTTGATTTAATAATTTATGGAAAATTTGGTAAAGAATTCATTTCATTTATAACAAATTATTAAAATATTGGATTAATTTTACGTTTGGACGATTTCCACGACAAGAAAAATGGTGGTTTTGATAAATAGGATGGCTCCTATAATTGTTCATGGATAAGGATGAGTATTTATATGTCTAATACACATATTGAATTAAACCGATCATTTGCTCCTGTGTCAAAAGAATCCGCTATAGGCGAAGAGGATTATGATTTGTCAAATGCTTTGGGATTGTTACCAACAAAGAAATGGGAATGCCTTCTAAATCTACATCGAGTAATCATTCTAGCGGAAGCTGGCGCAGGTAAGACAGAGGAGATGAAAGCCGTAACTCAACGATTACGCACTGATGGGAAACAGGCTTTCTTTTTGCGTCTAGAACATCTTTGTTCCGGTTTGGAAACCTCATTTGATATTGGTTCTCTGGATGAATTTACTGCTTGGCTTTCATCTAACAAAGAAGGTTGGTTCTTTCTTGATTCGGTGGATGAGGCGCGGTTGAAAGGAGTATATCAATTTGAACATGCTATTAGAATGTTTGCTTATAAATTGGGAGATAATATTGAAAGAGCCCATATTTTTGTGACGAGCAGAGTAAGTGAATGGCGACAGAAAACAGATCTTGCATTAATTATGGACAAACTTCCTTTTAAGAAAATTGATCTGCCTGAACAAGATAAAACTGCTCCCCAAAATCAGCCTAAACAATTGCGAAATAACGCCCTTATAAAGTCTGAAAGCAATCTAGAACCGTCAATATTTTTACTCTGCCCTTTGAATGATGATCAAATTTTAATTTACGCTCGTTGCCTGGGAGTTAGTGATGCTAATAAGTTTCTTGTTGAGATTCAGAAAAAAGAAGCGGCTAGTTACGCGGGTCGTCCATTGGATCTCAGCGAACTAATCGATTTCTGGAAGAAACATGGCAATATTGGAAATCATTATGTGATGTTGCAAGAAAGCATATCTCACAGGCTTAAAGAATGGAAGCCTGATCATGATGTAGTGTTTCCATTGACTGATGACGAAGCTAGAGGTGGAGCAGAAATGCTTGCTGCTACAGTGACACTTCGGAAGAAGAATCGTATTTCAGTGATAGATGGAAATACGGTTTCAAATGAAGAAGTAATTGATCCAAGAGAAGTTTTAAGTAGCTGGGGTAATAATAAGATAACCGCGTTACTTCAACGGCCCATTTTTGATGGAGCTATTTATGGAACAGTAAGGTTTCATCATCGGAGTGCGCGAGAGTATTTGACCGCCCAATGGTTACTACGTTTGTTACAAGAAGGAAAGTCACGTCGAGCAGTTGAAGCCTTAATTTTTGCAGAGCGATATGGCGAGCAAGTTATATTGCCTTCAATGCGTCCAATTGTTGCATGGTTATTGTTGTGGGACGATCAAATCAGAGAAAAAGCTATAGAAATATCCCCTGAAGTTCTTATTCAAGGTGGTGACCCATCGTCTCTTCCCACTGCGGTACGAAAGAACGCATTGGAAAATTATTGTAAAAGGTATGCTTACCATAAGAATGGCCGCTTTTCATTTGATCTGACAGCATTGCGGCGCTTTGCACATCAGGATATGGCCAGCACAATAAAGCAATTATTAATAGATTATCGTGAAAATAAAGAACTTTGTTGTTTGCTTTTTCAAATGATTTGGCAGGGAGATATTGCCGAGTGCTCTGATGAGGCTCTTGCTACTGTTTTAGATAACTCACGAGATTATTATACACGAATTTATTGTATTCGAATTATTAGCGCTGTTGGCTCTACTGAACAGAAAGAAAAACTTAAATCTTTCTTCGTAAGAATGACAGCGTCAAATGATGGCGCATTAATTGGAGAGCTGATCAATGCATTTATTCCTCCTATTTTGACGGTTCAGGATGTATTGTCCTTGATAAAAACCATAGAAGTAGACGCAGAAACACAACATCTTAATACAACCTTACATTCGGGATTGAAGGAAGTGGTAAATAACCAATGGTCTATGCCCGATGTATTTGAATTTATCAGAGGCATTTCTTTGTTATTGGAAGAGCCGCCAATTATAGAGAAGACTTATTTTGAAGTTTCTCAACGTTATTGTTGGCTAATACCTTTTGCGTGCTTGGCGATGGAACGACTAATTCAATTTAAAGATGAAAATGTATTTAATGAAAGTGCTCTATCTGTTTTGTCTCTTCTTGAAGAAGAGCGTATGTTTGGGCGTCATTTTCATGTTGAAGAACATTCCCTTGAAGAATTAGTACTACAATGGCCCGAACTCAATTATGCGTTATTTTGGTTTGATGTCGTATCTTTACGTAAACGGATGGAAAATAATGAACGTTTGACCAATGGTTGGTATTTGAGAATGAGAGGACATTACTGGAAATTTACTACAAGAGACTTTGATTCTTTTATTGAAGATGTAAGTAATAAATCATTTATTGATGATAGGTTAATAGCATTATCGGAAGCGTTTGAAATTTATAAGGAGAGTGGGAGAGAAGCCAAATATAGAAAGAAATTAAAAGAAGCTGTAAGCCAAGAAAAAGAACTCGAAGTTCGATTGGCAGGCCTTTTTCATCCACCTCCTATGCCGCCCCAAGTAAGAAAGGCAAGATTATCAAATAAAAGTTTTCAAAAGAAGCAAGTCGAACGGAAAAAGAAAGAAGCTGATGATCGAGAGAAATGGCGCGCATGGTTGCGTGAACATATAACAGTTTTGCGTGATACGAGCATCGCGCACGCAGGAAAAGTTTGGACTGCGACAAATCACCTGATGCATGAAATATGGAATAAACAAAAGAGTCATAATCAATGGGCGAGAGCAGAATGGGAAGTGCTTATTCCTGAATTTGGTCAAGAAGTTGCGGAGGCTTATCGGGATGGTTGTGTAGACTATTGGCGTAAATATATTCCGAAGATTCAATCTGCGGAAAAGGAAGACTTAAAAGATACTCCAGTAGCAGTTATCATAGGTTTAAGTGGTCTTATGATTGAGGCTCAAGACTCTGACTGGACAAAAGAGTTGTCTGAAGATGAAGCCAAACTTGCCTGTCGCTATGCAGTTATAGAACTAAATGGATTTCCCATATGGTTACAAAACTTGCACAAGCGGTTCCCTCTCATTATAGAAGGAAGTATTTTGACTGAAATAGAATGGGAATTTACAAGAGTTGGAGATATTACGACCCATTATATGTTAGATGATGTTAATTATCATGCTGATTGGCTTAAACAAAGAATTACACCACAAATTCTTTCATTTTTGGAGAAATATGAACCGCGTCATGATGATACTGTAAAGAGATCGTTAGAGATCGTGTTCGTTAATGAGCAACTGGATAAAAATTATTTTATTTCGATTGCTAGAATTAAAATTGGATCAAAAATTTCGGACGAAAGGAAAGCTTTGTGGTTTGCGGCATGGATGGCTGTAGAAAGTGTGCAAGCATTGAAGGAGTTAGAGAAATTTCTTTCTAGTATGTCTGATGCAAAGTCGGCAACCACATTTGCAATAATATTTCTTGTAGAGCTACTTGGCAATAGAAGAGAAGGTACCAAGAAAATTTATAGTGATTATAAGAAAACATCGTCATTATTTTCTCTGTATAGAATGATGCATATGTACATCCGACCTTCAGAAGATATTCAGCGCAAGGGATGTTATTCGCCAGGCCCTCGAGATGATGCGCAAGATGCCCGAGAACGTCTTGTTCAGCTTTTACAAGAAATACCAGGTAAAGAAACATACTTAGCATTGGTTGAGTTATCGAACGAGCATCCTAATAAAGACTTGCAAGATTGGTATGCGGGTCTAGCGCGTAGACGTGCTGAGATGGATGCGGAAGCAGTAACGTGGCATTCAAGGGATGTGAGTATATTCGCTAAAGAAGTAGAGAAAAATCCTACAAGTCACCGTGAACTCTTTGATTTACTGGTTTCTCGGTTGTTTGACTTAAAAGATGAATTCGAAAATGGAGCAATGAGTAATGCGGCAACTTATCAAACGATTACTATTGAGAGACAACATCGTATTTATATAGGGGGAAGGTTAAGTGCCCACAGTGTAGGACGATATAGTGTTGCTTCTGAAAATGAACTCGCTGATGCTACTCGACCTGACTTTTATGTTTTTAGTAATGCTGTTGTAGGGGAGGTTCCAATAGAATTAAAGATAGCATGTAGTTATACAACCAAGATCCTTGAAGAAAGATTAAGAAATCAGTTGTGTGGGCAGTATCTTCGAGACGTTCGTTCAAATTGCGGGGTTTTCTTACTGATGTACTGTGGGCAAAAAACATATTGGGAACATCCGACAACAAAAGAAAAAATGGATTTCGATCAGTTGATTGAATTTCTTGAGAATGTAGCTTTTGAAGTTGTGCAGAAAGATAAGAAGATAGAATCAGTAAAAGTTATCGGGATTGATCTTAAAAAAAGAATGATACCATCTAATCCATAAAATAATATGTCTTATGAAAAATCCTCTTAGTGTTTGTGTTCCCGCCCATGTAGTATTCCCTAATATAAAGAGTGATTTTTTAACATTAAAGAGTTTGCTTGGTGACTTAAGCAGAACCGATGCTTTATTTTGGTGTGCGAGACTGAATAAGATTGTTACTAATACTGAAGGGAATCGTATTGCTTTACAACAACGAGCCCTCGATCAATTTCTAATAGCCGAAGAAATTAAAGCAATTAATGATTTTGTCTTAAAAGATCAACAGGGGGATGTGAAGAAAGTCACGATATTCTTTCGTGGCCAAATTCTTGAGTTAATGCGATGGATATTATTATTTTGTCAAGATCACCATAATGATGGTGAAACATTTAATGATCCCAATATAAGGAGAAAGTTTGCTCAGGCATTATTGATTGCCGGTGATCTTTGGTTGAAGCGTATTTTTGAGAATCGATTTTCTTTAGAGGGTAGTATTGAAGAGGCAAGAGAGAGGGCCTTGGGCACGATTAGAAAAAGCATTGAAGGTAGTACTTCATGCCCAGATTTAGAGCGGTCGTTTGGAAGGGGTTGGGCTATTTTTCATGATAATTTTCATAAATTCTATCCCTCGTTTAATGACGAATTTAAAGCTGCGGTAGGATTCTCAAGCGATGAATATTTTAGCTGTTTATTAATTATGGCTGCACACTTCAATAATCCCAAAATTGAAAATACCGGAATCTTTAATTCAAAAACATTTGCTGATGCATTACCAACGAAAGCCATATTTCAGAAATACTTAGCGCTTGAGGCGCAGTCGATAGATAATTTATGCAATCTTTTATGGCCCGTAGATCAAAATGTTATTGAGGGTGACGAATTTGCCACGCCGTATAATTATTTGCCTTTAAGACAAAGACCTATTGTGCTTGTTGATGATGGTCGAGCAATTATATTGGATGCCAGTTTTTTCAATGAAAAGGCAATGGTTGGGCCAATCTTCAGCTTGATAAAGGCTAATCCAAGCGAGGCAAACAAGATTTTTACCGCTTTCGGTCAAGCTTTCGAAGAGTATGCATGCGACATTTTGAAGAGAACGTTTTGTGAAGAATCCGCATCCTTAGACAAGCAACTTATTTTTAAATACAATATATCTTGTGATGAAGGTGAGGCAGAAATCGACACTTGTCTTAATAAGGACGGAGTGGCAGTTATTTTTGAAATTAAAGCAGTGTGGATTCGTGAAGACAAAATATTAACTGATGACTATACAAATTATTCAAAACATTTGCTTGAGAAATATGGCGTATCTCGAACTGAATCAGGGGAAGACAAAATAAAGGGCATTGGTCAGCTAGCAAGAATACTAAAACTGATTAATACCGAAAGCTTTGCTAAAAAGGATGTAAGATTTAGGCAAGTTAAAGACATTTATCCTATTTTGCTTGTTTATGATGACCTTTTAACAGCGCCCGCATATGGAAACTTCTTAAGTGCAGAGTTTGAAAAGTTGCTTAATTCAGAATATAAACTAAATTTTGAAGAATTGAAAAGAAGGGGAACAAAGGTACATCCCTTGATTGTGATGAATATCGAAGATTTAGAGAATCTAGAATGTTCAATTAAGCATTTCGACTTTTGTACGCTACTTTCGGATTATTCTAATACATGTTTTGATCGTTTAACGTCGCTTAATAATTTTATTGCCGGTTCAAAATATAATAAATTTATGTGCCGTAATAAATATTTGATTTCAAAATCTCTCGATCTTTTTAATAGAACAAAAAGCTCTATAGGGACGGTGGTATGACTACGAAATTGATCAAAATATTTCCTGTAATAACATTTACAGAAATAGCAGTTGTTATATTGATTAGGCTATGTAAATTAATCTTTAAAGGAGAAATAAAATGAATAACCTACAGAAATGGCTTTTAATTGTTGCGGCTTGGATTACTGCAATCAGTATATTTATTATTTCTTTCAAAGATATACACCCGCTTTTAGAAAAATTGGGGCTTTAAATAAATATGATCTTTCCCCGAAAAAGTCAACATAAGGAAGAGATGGGGGCGTGTTTTAATAAAGAATTAATGATTGAGGATGTTTCCTGTAATAAAGATTACTGGAAACAAAAAAGCGAGGGTCATTATGAAGAAAAAGAATTTCTTTAGTATTCTCGACGTGATTGATCAAATACCTTTTAATAGCAAAGAAAAGCATTGGATAATCGCCGACGATATTGATAATCCAAAAATAATCAAAGTAGTAAACGAAAAGGACATGGGATTAAATAAGAAAACAAAACGTAAACCCCCAACAGCTGGTTAAGCAGCCATTAGGGTGAAAATACACGTAATTTTAGTTAAAATCAACTTAACATAACGTGGCAACCATTTTAATGAAAACCAATCTAAATACCGCCGATAAAATCGTCCTTTTTATACCTAAAAAAGTCATTGAAGCCAATGACTATTCATTTGTTTTAAATATATTCGACGATGTTCTCAAGGATCCCGCATTGATCCGTAAATTTAAAAATCAAGTGACAATTGGCTTTGATGGTTACGATGATGATCCAAAAGAAGTTTTCGAGATTAACGCGATTCGAAATTATATCCAGCATTTGACTTTAAAATTTCCATATTGGTAGTGTGCCACGAACATACAGAAAGGGGGTTTAGCCTTTCAAATATGATGCTGTGCAAAAGATGAGAGAAGGCCTCTCGCAATCGGCTGGCAAGAGCAGGTTGCAAACCACCTTAAGCTGCTGTGATTAAGAGTCATGGTGGTTAACGTTAAGGAAAAGCCGCGACTTGATCGTGTCAGGTATGTGCTAGAGAGACGAACGAAATTGAACCACTGATAAAGTATCGAAAAGGAAAACTATAAGTCGTCAAAACCGGAGGGGACCATACTGCGGGATAAATCCAGAGGAGACTTGCAAACTGTCTGGGTGGCGTCCGGTATAAAGGTGGCGTGAATCTAGCATGGGCTTTTGCACGGAACGTGGGAACCTGTCGCCCTGATGATAAGGGAGAAATCCAAGCGAGGACCCGTAAGGATGAGAGTACCGAAGCAGGGAACAGGGGCGGATTACTCTGTAGTAGCGATGAAGGCTGGTAATACAGCTGGAGCCAAGAGGGTAAATGGTTTTAGTTGTGTTCACAAACAACCAAGTAATTGGGAAGATACATGAAGACAACGAAGTCGTTTGATATATCACCGGAAGTAGTGAAAGAAGCCTGGGGACGGGTCAAATCTAATAAAGGTTCTGCGGGAATAGATGAAGAAACAATCGAGCAGTTTGAAATTAAGCTCGAACAGAATCTTTATAAGATATGGAACCGAATGTCGTCAGGAACATACTTCCCACCACCAGTCAAAGCAGTAGGAATTCCAAAGAAAACTGGAGGCGAAAGGATACTGGGAATACCAACGGTAGCCGACCGAGTGGCGCAAATGGTGGTCAAGATGCATTTTGAACCATTAGTGGAGCCACACTTTGACCCTGATTCGTATGGCTATCGACAAGGTAAGTCAGCCATAGACGCTGTCAAAGTAACAAGGGAACGGTGCTGGAAGTATGACTGGGTTTTAGAGTTTGACATCAAGAAGCTGTTTGATACTGTTGACCACAAGCTCTTGATGAAATACGTACGACATCATACAAGCAGTAAATGGATGGCGTTGTACATAGAACGGTGGTTAAAAGTTCCTTTCATCAAGGAGGACAGGACGGTGTTGGAAAGAACACAGGGGACGCCGCAAGGTGGAGTTATCAGTCCTGTGTTGGCAAATCTTTTTCTTCACTATGTTTTTGACTCATGGATGAGATACGAGTTCTCGAACGTTCCATTCTGCCGATATGCGGATGATGGTATAGCACACTGCAGATCGGAAAAACAGGCTAAGTATCTCAATACTAAGTTAGCCCAGAGAATGAAAGAATGGGGATTACAAATCCATCCAGACAAAACGAAGATAGTATATTGTAAAGACGACAATCGACGAAGCGAGTATGAGAATATTTGTTTCGACTTTTTAGGCTTTACTTTCCGTCCGAGGCTGTCAAAGAGCAAAGAGGGAAAATATTTTGTCAGTTTCACACCGGCAGTCGGCAAGGAAGCATTAAAGGCAATAAGAGAACAAGCCAGAAGGTATAAAATGCATCTACGCTGTGACAAATCTCTAAAAGAACTTTCAAATCTGTTTAATCCGATCTTACGAGGATGGGTAAAACTACAAATTAAGGAGTAAAGGGTCATAGGAATGAGCCTTCAACCTTA
>CAZASA010000070.1:0-12419 GCA_964487685.1 uncultured Planctomycetales bacterium | reverse complement strand
CATGGAGAATCTTAACCAATTGCAATTATTCACTTAATAACCGGACACTACTGGGCTTTGACCCCTATTTTTTTATCAAACGCATTCAAATTCCTTATCCGGCTATTTAATAATTCAAACATATTATCTTCTCCTTACTACCTAAAAGCCAACCTGGTTTTCATATAAAACTCTTAAGCTAATTTGGTCCGGGATCCTTTAGAAAGATAACTTTCCAAAGCTTTAATGATCACGTTATTGAGGTTCATTTTCTTTTGTTGGGCAAAAATAGACGCCTTCATATGAAGCTCAGGACCTGTCCTTACGTTAAATGACCCTTTGAACGGTTTACTTGGTACTTTATTTAGCGTCTTACAGGTTTCCAGGTAGTCATCTATATCCTCTTCGAAGGATTTTCTTATAGATGCCGCATCATGGCCTTCATAACTGATCAAATCCCTTATGTATTCAACTTTTCCATAAAAACAGCGGTCTTCATCACTATAATGAATAGAACCGTAATATCCTTTATATTTCATCATGTCGATCATAAAAATTTCCTTTCTTCTAATATATGGCATACATGATCTATTTGATATTTCTTTAAAATATTCTGCGGATGCGGTTGATATAACTTAATTGTTTGATAATCTTCATGAACGAATTTTCGTCTTGAACCACTCCCCTTGATTTGAACATATCCAAAATAGTATAAAATCCTTGTTAGCTCCTCCCAGGAAAAATCCCTGGGCTTTGTCTTGAATCGAGCAATAAGCTTCTCAATTGTGCTCATATAAAGTGTACCACCTTCCCCGGTTATTGCAACTAAATATAGTTGCATTCCAAAGTGCCAAAATGGAACCTTGAAGATTAAACAAACTACTTGGGGGAATTTATATAAAATCCTGGGGAAGGATTATGTAAGGATTATACTACTGTCTGCTTCTAATGAAAAGATTTAGATAATATGGGCACCCCAAGGGTTTTTAGATAATCTTTCAGGTTTTGTTCCAAATCTGTGCCGGGTGAAATCCAGGTTACCCAGGTGCCGTTCTTTAAATAAAACCTGAACTCCTCTTCTGACGGGTGGATCCAAACTTCCTTGATATCCTTGTCCGTAAATTTGATCTCTTTTTTATGGTCAGAAAAAAGAGCGTTAAATTCTTTTTTCTCTTTATCCACGACCAATTCAAAGGCTACCTTGTTATACCAATCCCTGTACACCTTGATCAGGCATACAAGATAAACAATGCCGCAAAGAACAGTCGAAAATTGGATCGTATCGACCATTCTAATTTTGGTCAGTATCCCCACCGTCATTAAAAGAGTAAACAAGGTGGCTACGGCTGCCAAGAGGCCTAAATGGATATTAATGTATAATAAACTAAAGAAATCGGTCGTTTTGGATCGAATGAGATTGCCGCCTTTTTCCTTTATTTCTTTTATTTCCTTAACTTCTTTTGTTTCTTTTTTATGTTGAACCAATCTTTTAATCCAAACCCACGCAAACAACCAGCCGATGATGACGCCACCAACCGCGCCAAGGACCACACTGAGCAATGTTTTCTTCCCCTCCCGATTGGCGCCATTTTCAACTTCACTGACAAATTTAGGATCTAATTTTGCGCCTAGAGTTTGCGCTTTACGCACATCTTTCAATGCATTTCTATATTCTTCCTTGTTAGCATAGGCACCGGCACGGGCGACATAAATTTTTACATTGTGAGGATTGATCCCAATGGCATTGCTATAGTCTTTGATGGCTTTGGACATATTGCCCTGCTCAACATACAATGCACCGCGAGCTACATAAACATCAGCCCGATGAGGATCGATCTTAATAGACTTGCTGTAGTCAGCGATCGCTTGAGTTAAATTACCCTGTTTGGCATTGACTGCTGCACGCAGGCTGTAAACATTAGCATCGTTGGGATATGATCCAAGATATCTGTCATAATACTTAATGGCTTGATCTAAATTCCCCACTCTGGCATAAAGAGGCGCGCAAAGGCCATAGACAAGTGCATTTTGAGGATCGATCTCAATGGCCTTGTTATAATCTTTGATGGCTTTTGTCCATTTGCTCTTCTTGGCATAGACAGCCGCGCGAGTTTTGTAGCTATCTGCACGATGAGGGTTAATTTCAATAGACTTAGTTAATTCCGTGATCGATCGATCAAAATGATTCTGATCGAAATAGGCGGTCCCTAAAAGAAAATAGAGATTGGCATCATGAGGATTGATCTCTATAGCTTTAGCATAGTCATTGATCGCTATAGACAAATGCTTTTGCTTCGTATAGGCAGCCGCGCGGGCACTATAGGCATCGGCGTGGCGGGGATTGATATCAATTGAATTTGTTAAATTGGTGACGGCATTAATCAGGTCGCCCTGCTTTAAATAGGAAGAACCAAGAAGAAAATAAGCATTGGCATTATGAGGATTGATATCAACAGAGCTGGTCAAATTCGAGATGGCTTGGTCAAAACGGTTTAGCTTAAAATAGGCAGATCCAAGATGGTAATAGGCATCTGGACTTTTAGGATTGATGCTAATAGACTTATTTAAGTCCTCAATGGCTTGGACAAAATGGCCCTGCTTCTCATAGATCGCACCGCGGGTGGCAAAAATAATTGCTTTATTCGAATTGAGCTCAATAGCCTTTGTTAAATCAGCAATTGCTTGGGTCAGGCTCTTTTGCTTTGCATAGATAATACCGCGATATCCGAACGCCTGGACATTGTTGGGATTGATTTCTATCGACTTGTTAAAGCTTGAAATGGCTTGGTTGAACTGGTTTTGCTTATAATAGGCAATGCCTTGAAGCAGATAGACATTGGCATTGTTGGGGTCAACTTCCAGTGCCTCGTTATAGTTAATGATCGCTTGTGATAAATTGCCCAAATTTGCATAAGCAGCGCCTCGGTTGGCATACGCATCTGCATTATTACCGCTTATATCAATGGATTTGGTAAAATAATAGATGGCTTTGTGAAAATTGCCCTGATCAAATTCTGACTTTCCTGTGGCGTAAAAGTCTTGCGCTGATTGACCATAACAATTAAAGACAATGGCAGATGACATCATTAAAAACAATATTGCCATTGTCGTCAATTTTGATTTTGGTCGATAACAAAGAGAGGCATTAAACATAAAAAATAACTCCGCCATCTTGGGATTCTTGATCAAATTCGAATATATCGTAAATATAGCGCTTTTAAATGGTTAGGGCAAGAAGAATTAGGAAGATAACCGGAAGGTAATTGAAGGAATGGTAGGGATAAATCTATTTCCTTATAGACCTCGTTCTGAGACTTCTGGTTCGACTAATTTTGCCAAATAGAACACTGGATTTAAGAATTTTCTTCAAGTAATTTTACGAGTTATAATAATATTATGAGTAACCAATTTATCAGCGAGCCTATTAAACCTGTCATTGAAACATGCGACACCAGCCAGATGAGCATCGGTGCCCCTGGCTTGCCCAAAGAATTTATATGGCGCGGAGAAAAAGTTGTTGTATCCCAGACATTACGCAGTTGGCGGACGACCGGCGCATGCCGCCACGGCAGCGGCGAGCATTACGCTTGCAAGCATTGGTTTGAGATAAAAACCGCCAAACACGGGACTATGAAGATTTATTATAATCGAAGCACGTTGGGAAGAACTAAAGATATGGGCTGGTGGATCTATACGATTGATTCATGAACCGGCGGAAGCTCAACTTCTTTTCTTATAGATCACAGTTTGAGGTTGTTGAGGTCGGTAGATTTTGGGCACCTCCAGTTGACTGCGCAAGACTGTAAGGCGTTCGGAGGCCCTTTCATCACCTTTTTCTAAATCAAAAAGCACGGTATGATCTTCTGTACGTATGCCAATCACCTTATAGACTTGGCCATCGTCCTTCAAAACAACCTTGTCACCGACATTGTATTCAGCCATTTTTTGATTCCAACATAAGTTTGAACGCGGGATGGTTGTTGATGCGCTTTAGGGCCTTTTTGATCAGGGTTTTTCCGGGTTCCATCCTGTGCCAGGGACTGGCACCCGAAGGATGCGCTAAAGGAATTATATCAAAAGTATGATTTTCATAGGTCACTTTAAACTGTTTGCCGATAACATCGACTAATTTGTCAAATTGAAGGAATTGCTGGATGGCTAATTTGCCCACCGGGATGACTAATTCAGGATTTAGTATTTCTAATTCGCTTTTTAACCATTGGGAACAGTTTTTGACTTCTTGAGGATCTGGCGCACGGTCACCGCCTTTAGGCTCTTTACCGGGGAAACAACGGCATACGGCTGCCATATAAATGGATGATCGAAATTTGTCTTCACTCAAACCTGTCCCCTCTTTAAACCATTGAAAAAGCGTCTTGCCTGCTGTCCAGGCAAACGGACGACCTAATTTAGGCTCTTTGTCCCCCGGGGCTTGGCCAACGAGAATAACACGGCTGACAACAGGCCCTCCGCTGACAACGGGCGGATTCATTTTAGGACATTTGCGGCAGGCTCTTAATTGCTCGATATGCTTAATTAGCTTTTGCATTGAATTACGCCGGATCGCTGCACAGATATTTAAACCTTGGTACAAACTTGCCTTGTACTTTGACATTTTCTTTAAACATCACTAAAGGCCTTACCCAAAGAGTGCCATCGGGGAAATCTCCTTTATAAAGGGCTTTATAGATCACCATGGGCTCCATGGTCTCGCTGTGCATGGCCATGCCAAGAACTTCATAGCGCTTGCCCTTATAATGTTCGTATAGGCCTTTTTCGATGGTATTTGTCATGCTTGCACTGCTCTTCATTTTTTACCAAACAGTGGCTGGTAGAGTTTCCAATAGCCCGACATAGCCAGGATTTGGGCTGCGACCATAAGCAACGGTAGTGGTAAATTGTTTAATCCCGGCGTTAAAAATGCATGGAACATGATGATGTTTAATGTTACCGGTGCAATGATCACTAGAGCGAGCGGGGCTGCTATTCCTGTTAAAAGCAAGAATCCGCAGCTTGTCTCTGTGGTCTTAAGCATAAGAAAGAAATATCCGCTTCCCATGATCCCTTTCATGAAGGAAGCCGCAGCCTCAGGTAATGGCGGAAAAGGCATGTGGATCAGACCTAAAGCCATGGCAAGGCCCATTCCCCCAAATAGAAAATATATCAAACCTAAAACGATCCTCGCGCCGAATTGAATATTGGTCATCATTGAGCCTCCTTGTGTTTGGACATCCAGGTTAGATAGTCGAGGATATCACTGATGTCTTGATCGGTTAAGGTGTTGTTGAAATCAGGCATTTTACTTTTAGCCCTAAAAGAACTGGGGCTTTTGATGAATGCTGTAAGAAAGCTCCTGCTTTCGTACTCGAGGATATTTTTGGGTGTATTTAACTCAGGACCTACTGTTCCCCCTTCTAAATTGATCGAATGGCAGGCCATGCAATTTTGCTTAAAAGTCTTATTTCCATGGAAAACTGACTCGCTTTTGTCATTGCTATCTGCCATTAGTTTATCCTGGGAATCATCGACCTTATCGATTGATATTTCAATTACCTGATAGGGCCAAGGTAATTTAACGCTGGGCTCGAAATCTTCGAGCGGTGTTGTCCAAACCACGTAATATGGACCCGGTGTTATCCATTCCTTGCCATGCTGGAATTTCTCCCAACCTTCCTCTTTATCAAGGTCAGCAATGGCTACGAACCCCTTATAACCATGATTGATAACATCCGCTACAGCTATTTGGACCTTGTATCCATCCAGGGCTGTAAAAGTCCAGACTGTGCTTGGATCAGGATGAATGCCTTCAAACGCAAGAATATCAGTTAGCCAGTAGCCGGTGTAACGTTTAGGCTTTCCATAGACATGATCTTGCACGACAACAGAGTCGACTTGAAAATGACGGAAAGCATTTTCAGTAATGACATACTTGTTTTGGCCTTCGATAATGGTCAGGTCTTGCCTTGATTCATTTGCATAAGAATAGTTGGCAATTAAAGATAATGATATTGCGCCCCAAAAAAATAAAATTCTCACTGACATAATTTTTATTTTCCTAATACAGTCTTGAGCGTCATGAGCATTTCGGGTTTTACGGGGGCACCAAGCTCTTGGGCGATGTTCAGGTCTGCCCAGGATTTATCATAGACTTTCTGCATAAAATAAATAACTCCGCGGGCACGGAAGGCGTAACTGTACTTGGGATTTATTTCGATGGCTTTGGTAAAATCTGCTATAGCTAAAGGAAAATTCTTCTGCTTTTTATAAAGAAGCCCGCGCTTTAAATATAATCCTGTATTGTCAGTATCTATTTCAATAGCTTGAGACATATCTGCAATACTTTGGCTAAGGATATCAAGTTTTTTTGTTTCTGCTGCCTGTTTAGCCGGCGGATGCTGGATCACATTGATCAACGCCGGATCAACAAAAACCCCATAATCCTTTGCTTGGTTTAAATCGACCAAAGCCTTAACAGGGTCTTTCTGCCTAAAATAAGTGATCCCTCGAAAATAAAAGGCCCCTTGATAGGTGGGGAATATTTCAATGGCTTTGCTGTATTCAGCGATAGCTTGAGGATACAGCCCAGCAGACATGTCATTTAACCCCTCGAAGTAATATTGATCGGCAATATGTTTGATCGAATTGATATAATTACTGATGTCCTTAAAGTACCCTAATTGCTCTGCTCTATTTATATCCGCTAAAGCATTGATCAGATCTTTAAGCCTCATGTGGGCAAGACCACGAAAATAATATGCCCTGGCAAATTGAGGGTAGATTTCAATGGCCTTGGTAAAATCGATAATAGCTTGAGGAAAATTCCTTAGGTGAAAATCATCAAGCCCAAGCTGATAAAAAGGATAGGCCGCATGTTTGGCCGCGTAGTCTGGATCAGAAACAACGCCGAAGAAGACTATTTCACCCCCATGATGCGCTTCTAACCACGCCCTATGGAATTCTCTATCCGAATGCCTTTCAAAATCAAATGACCGGTTATAATGTACCCTGTTATGATTGAAAGAACCGTGGCTGACGTAGCTATGGAATGAGTGTTGATGTTGACCGGCATAAGCAAAAGGAACGCTTAAAAATATACCGATCACGATCAGGATTCTTAACATGGATTAATGTTCCTTTGCTTGTAAAATTCTGGCGGTAAATTCATGCTCATACATGGTTCGCATGGCGCGTAGTTCCTTCTTCCCTAAAAAATGCACGATCGCGGCTTCAACGGCCTGCAGACGGTTTTTTAGACCGACATACTGCGGATGCAAGGTTTTGGCCTTATTATCTGCATATTTTAACTTTAACTCATCAGCTTGCTTGGCTTTTATATACGCTTCAAACTCTTTGGTATTACCACCTACTTTTTTAATGTGCTGTAATACAAAATCATCCACGATCAATTGGGTGGTTTTACGTTCGATACGCTCAAAAGCCTCCCTGGCTGTTTTATAGAACCAGAGAAGATAGCGGCGAATTAAATCTTGATGGGCTTGCGAATGTTTTTTCATAAATTAATGGTCTAAATTCTATCATAAGTCACTTGACGTTACATCAAATAATTTCAGTAGTCAAAACGAAAGATATGGTATAATTACTTATAAGAAAACCACTCACAAGGAAGATCATGAATAAAATCGAATACCGTCAATTTATCCGCCATCCGCTGTCTTTGCCTGTTTCTTATCAAGTTATTGAGGAAGATCTGACACAAAAGCAGGACACTGTGCGTTCGAAGACGATCAATGTCAGTTTAGGCGGGCTATTACTTTCTTCCAAACATCCGGTTGGTGCTGATTCAACGATCGCCATCAAGATGCCTTTTGAAAAGACAGTCTTTATTTTCCGGGCCCAGGTTATCCGTTGTATTTACAATGCCCAGACAAAGCTTTATGATATTGCGGTGAACTTCATCAGGATCCAGAAGGATTTCAGGACTAAAATGTTTGAACTGCTCTATCAAATCGCCAATTATAGGGATCTATTATCCTTACAATCCGGCAAATATGTTTACCTCGAAGAAGCCTCTTACCAGTGGATGAAGAATTCCAAGAAGTAAAAAGTCACTATGTCCCGGTTTTTAAATGGGTGCGGATTTGTTGGGAAAAGTCCGGGGAACGGGCTGCGGCTTTGGCGCGGGCATCAATATTGGCGCGGCGGCGCAATTCGTTAAAGGGTAGGCCATAGGTTTCAAGAATGCCTTCCCTATAAAAACGCTTGTCAATGTCGCCGGTAAACATCCAGCGCTTCCACAAAGGACATATATAAACGCCGGCGTCAGCCGCGTCATCCTGCAGGGTTGAAGCACAGCTTTGGGTGGTGGTGTTATAGAATTCCGGTCTTATGTAAAGGGCATTGGTCCGTTCTATGAGCCTTAAAAATAGCTTGCGGATGACCGGCGGCTGGGCCTTAAAACGGTAGAGATAAACGTCTTCACCCTGGGCATTGGTGCGCTTGTCGATCAAATCGTGCTCATCCCCCCAGATGTAAATGGTCTCATAACGGTTGAAATAGCCCTTGGCCATATCGTATTTATCCCCGTTGGGCGGCCTGATCTCAACAGATACGTCCAGGAATTGCCCGTCAGAAAAACCAAAAGCCAAAAACGTATGGGCCACAAAATCAAGTCCCCAGTAATTGACCATTAGATCAAGAGATCTCAGTTTGTTTAGATCATAGACTCGTGTTTCATAGTGCAGGTCAAAATCCTCCCGGGTGCGATAGAGATTGTTGCGGACTTTGTGGATGGTCACTTGGTCATTGTTGATCCGGGCATGCGGCATCTGCAGATCAGCGGAAAAGACAGCATGGGCTGGTGGTTTCATGGTAAGAAACCAAAACAGCACCACCCCAAAGACCACGCATGACAGGAATAAATTTCTAGTGGACTTGCGGGAAAAACTAAGAATTAAAAATAGATAGGCGAGGCTTAAGACAGCGGACAGGACAGGAAGCTTAGGGTAACTGCAGTAAAAGATGACCGCCGCACTCCACAAATGCAATACGATCACTATGATGTTGATGAATAAAATCATGGAATACTATTTTTTCTTGGGAGCTGCCTTCTTTTTGGCGACCGGTTTCTTTGTCTTGGTGGTCTTTTTAGTCGGAACTTCAATAGGCTTTATGACAGGAGTTTGCACTGTTGGGGTCACAACAAATTTAGGGTCAGCGCCAATTTTTGACAAGGATATGACCTTGCGTCTTGAAAAGCAGTCTTTGCAGTAGACCGGACGGTCTCCGCTGGGCTTAAAAGGAATGGTGCATTCCTTTTTGCAATCAGCACAGACGGCCGTATGCATCTTTCTTCCTTCATTATTATTTTGAGGCGTTGGGGCCGGTTTTGGCTCTGACGTTGATCGATTGATCAGGCTTTCTATTTTCTTATCTAGGAGTGTTATTTGTTCCTGGACTTTGTTTATTAAACTGATTATATCGACTTCATTTTTCAATGATGGTTTCATGCAAGCCTCCCCCATGGATTAATATTGCTGACATTATTCCACTAATGAGGGAATTTTGCAAATAGAAGAGTTAAATCATTGTTCATGCGGGTAACGGAGCATTACCTGGATCTGTTTGGCCAATAATGAAACGCTGATGGGTTTAGTGAAATACTGGTCTGCCCCATTGGCAAAGGAATCAAGGATGACGCCCGGTTGATTCAATATCGTCAAAACCATCACTGATTCTGATAGGGTATCTTTATCGGCGCGAATTTCTTTTAATACCTGCCCGCCATTGGTGTCCGGCAGATGATAATCCAGCACGATCAAATTGGGCTGATAGAGCTTTGCCATTTGAATGCCTGTCCTGCCATTGTAGGCCATCAATGCTTTAAACCCACACACATCAACGGCTTTTTTGATCATCTGGGCATCTACCCTGCTGTCTTCGATGATCAGGATCTTGGTGGGAGAATCTTCAGTATTCTTTGTTTGCCATAAATTCTGAAACCATTGAGCTATCATATGTACTCCTCTCATCGATCTAAAGAGAGTGTAACATATCCCTGGCTAACTTGCTACTGGACGAGAGAACTACTATTGTTTGGCGGGACGCTTTTTTATATGTTGATGTTTACAATATAAATATTTTTTATCCGATGTGTATTTGCAGGATCCACTCCTCACCTCTTTGGACGTGGTCATTTCACAGGCATCACCTTCGGATTTATCCTGGCACGCGTGAATGGCCGCCTGGGAAGGGATCCTGTGCTTTTTTACAGTTTCCTGGGCGAAAACCACGGATGTTAACATAAAAAACCCGCTAAAAATTAATAATACCGTTTTTTTCATAAGGCAATCTCCTCGTTTTATTTCAATACTAAACTCGGGTAATCTGTATATCCTTCTTTTCCCGACCCGTAAAAGGTGGCTGGATCCGGCGTATTAAGAGGGGCATTGTTGGCAAAACGCTCTGGAAGATCAGGATTAGCCAGGAATTGCTTGCCAAAACAAAAAGCATCGGCCTCACCGGCATCCAGGGCAGCTTGGGCGGATTCTTTGGTGAACCCTTCATTCGCAATGTAAATACCGCCAAAAGCTTTTTTAAGTTCAGGGCCTAATCGGTCAGGACCTATGGATTCACGCGCGCAAATGAAGGCGATTTTGCGCCGCCCCAGCTGTTGCGCCACAAAACCAAAGAGCAATCTAGGATTGGAATCCCCCATGGAATTGGAATCTCCCCTCGGCGCTAAATGTACCCCCACCCTGTCTTTTCCCCAAACAGATATGACAGCATCAACCACTCTTAACAGTAATCGCGCCCGGTTAGCGATCATCCCGCCCAAACCATCAGTGCGCTTATTGGTGCTGTCTTGTAAGAATTGATCCAGTAAATATCCATTGGCTGAATGGATCTCTACAGCATCAAAACCTGCTTCTTTGGCATTAATGGCCGCTTTTCGGTATTCTTCAATGATCCCCGGGATCTCACCAAGATCAAGAGCACGGGGGGTAACAAATTCCTTTTTGGGATGGACCTGATTAACATAGCCGGCCGGCCTGATGGCGCTGGGAGCGATGGGAGTTACCCCATTTAAATAGATAGGGTCTGAAATGCGGCCGACATGCCATAGCTGTGAAAGCATCTTGCCACCCTGCTCATGTACCCTGTTTGTTATCCTTTTCCATCCGACCACTTGTTCACTGGACCAAATACCCGGCGTATCAGGATAACCTACACCCATGGGACTGATAGAAGTGGCTTCACTAAAGATCAATCCCGCTGAAGCACGCTGGGCATAATACTCGACCATTAATTCGTTGGGTATCCGCTGATCAACGGCCCGGCAGCGCGTTAAGGGCGCCATAAAGATGCGATTGGGTAATTCCAAATCCCCGATCTTAATGGGATCAAATAAAGTTGGCATGTCTCTCTTCCTTTAATATTAATTTGGGTTAATGGCTATACGTTCGTCAAAAACAAAGCATCCGCCTTCAAAATACCCTTGGCCTACCTTCTTAAAATAATTCAAGATGCCGCCTTGCAGCTGATAGACCTCTTGAAATCCTTTTTTAAGCATCAGCGGGGCTGCTTTTTCACAACGTATACCACCCGTGCAAAAAGTGACGATTGGTATATTCTGCCACTCTTGAGGCGTTTTTTCAAGGTCTCCTTCAAAATCAGCAAAATGTTTGGTGCCTAAATGACTTGAGTCTTTAAATCGTCCAACCTGGTTTTCAAAATCGTTACGGGTATCCAAGACTACCATTTTTTTGTTTTCCTTCATCCATTCGTGGAATTTTTCAGGAGTAATATACGGCGCTGTGTCTCGTGTGGGATCAATGGGTGTTTTTCCTGGTTTGGCAACGATATAGGGTTTGATCTTGACCTTGCTGCATTTAAAAGAAGGTTCCTTGCTATAACTGATCTTTGGATCGGTGTTTGGGACCTTGGTCGTTTCGACGACAAATTGTATAAAATGGTCCATCTTTGCTGCCTGCCCGCACAGATTGCAATTGATCCCCTCAGGACCTAAAAGAATGGTCCCTTTGATCTCAAACTCCAGCATGCGAAGATGCAGGATGTCCTTGATCTGGGAATTATGTTGTTAATAACATAAATTACATTATGTTGCGTTGCCGATTATGTGGCGTAATTCATCGCTTTCGTCGTCATACAGTGATTTTCTTCAGTTCTACACCACATAATTTTCAAGATTATACGTTCCTAAAAACAATACTATAGTCGTTTGATATTGGAAATACAGTAGACTAAATAAAAAGGGCAGTCCGTTTAGGACTACCCGATTTATTCCTGTTGAAATTATTTTACCGCACTATAAATAAGAATTTAAACTTTGGCCAGACTCTCTACCTGTGAAGGAGCTTGGAGACCCACCAATGGCCAGATACTTGCGACTGGTGTTATTCTAAAGATAAACGGAGAAAGGCTGTAAATGCCTTCACGCCTGACACGCGCGATCATGGCTG
>CAZASA010000069.1:0-12498 GCA_964487685.1 uncultured Planctomycetales bacterium | reverse complement strand
GATTTTAAAGAAAAGAAATGGTAAAAAGTCACTGTTGAATACACGCGGCTTGGCGGGACCTTCAATTCCTTGGTCACAAAAGCCAGCACATTCATGGGCAGATACCCGAATGAATTCTGGGCGGTATGCAGGATCTCTATAAGGGCATCCGGCCGGTAATTTTCCTTTTTCATCTTCACCAGGATCTGTTTGACCCGCGGGTCATTCCTGGAAAGATTCTCATCAAGGATGGACTTTTTAGGTTTCATATTTAACTCCTCAATAGATGCCTGGTTGCCTCTAGCCTTTGGGCAAAAACGCCTGCTAATCTCTTATAAATTTCATAACCCAAGTCATGGTCTTTGGCGCTTTTATCACGGATAAATTCACCGTCCATGATCAGTAGTTCCGTATGTTCCAAGGTCCTGGCGCTGAATCTCCATTCATAGGGCGGTACCATCCAGGACCATCCCAAAATATCATCTTCTTTTAAAGTCTGAATGGAAACCTGCTTTCCTTGCGTAGAAGTCGATTCAATGGCGACTTTTCCACTAAGAATTAAAAATAGCTTCGAAGCCTTTTGCTGTTCCCTAAAAATATATTCGTTGTCATTAAAATAATCTTTGATCACATGACGTGAAAGCAGTTCAAGATGGTCTTTCTTCAAGTCTTCAAAAAAGGTATATTTAGCTAGATTGATGGCTTCATGCATACATGACCCTTCAATTACTTATCATAAATGTATTTATAGGTTTTACAACTCTCTTTAAATTATACTATTGATAAGATTTGCTTATCGAAGTATAATTCTGAAATTATGGTCGATCTCTTTTTCATTAAAAGTTTTGTTTCTGTGGCCCAAACAGGGTCTTTTAAGCTGGCTGCCCAAAGGAACAATATCACCCAGCCCGCTGTTTCCCAGCATATCCATATCCTGGAACAAAAACTCCATTGCCTGCTTTTTGAGAGGTCTTCGCGAAAAA
The DNA here is from genome assembly GCA_964487685.1 of uncultured Planctomycetales bacterium. GTDB lineage: Bacteria > Omnitrophota > Gorgyraeia > Zapsychrales > Fredricksoniimonadaceae > JABDGZ01. Next base: position 11,536 of record CAZASA010000069.1, on the reverse strand, counting down.
CAAGCTTGACCCCCGCTGGAAAAATATTCTATATCTACGCCCAGCAAATGCTTGATTCCTACCAAAATGCCTGTACCGAGATCGAGAAAATGAACGATCTTTCAGTTGGCCCTGTGAGGATCGCCTCCATCTATAGCATAGGGCTCTATCAACTCAAACCCATTATCCAGCATTTCCTGAAACGGTATCCAAAAATTAACATTCACCTAGAATACTGCCATCACAGCGCTGTTTATCAAATGGTCAAAGATAGAGTAGTTGACTTTGGCTTGGTGGCCTTTCCCAAAGAGATCGACGGACTTAAGATCAGGGTATTCACCCATGACCAGCTTGTCATGGTCCAATCGACCAAGCACCGTTTCTTTAAACGCCATGAAAAAGTAAAAATCAGCAAATTAAACAATATGAAATTCATCGGGATAGATCCTGCAACCCCTACGGGATCTGCTATTAACCATTTTTTCAAAGATCATCAGATCAAGATCAATTGGGTCAAAGAATATGAGAACATTGAGACCGTCAAGAATGCCATTGAGGTCGGCCTGGGGCTTTCAATCCTGCCCAAAACAACGATCGATAAAGAACTCAAAGATTCTTCCCTTGAAATTGTCCCCTTACAAGGCTTCGAGCTTAAAAGACCTCTGGCCATTGTCCACAGCAATAAAACCATCTTCACCAAAGCCGCCAAGATCTTCCTGGATTCAATTTTATCTTAAAGAGGGAAACCTTGTGCCTGCTTGATCTCGATCTTTAAGGAATCCAGCGCCCAGTGTATGTCCAAAAAGAAAAAGATCATTGAAACGATCAAAGCAATAATACTTAAAATAAACGCAATGGTGATCAAAAAAGTGATCGGCCAGGCGTAAAGGGCATTCAAGAACAAAAGCAGCACGATAAATGAGATCAAGGCAATGCTGTAAATAATGCTCACAATGGCAGAACGTAACAGTTTACTGCGTTTATACAGGATACGTATCTGCTCGTGCGTGGCCTGATGGTCACGCTGTGGATGGGTCTTGATCAGGTCACAAAGATGGCGTATCCGCTCAATGGGCCGTGACAGACGGTTTGACATTGATAACAATAATAACCCGTCCCCGGATATCAACACACACGGGGCAATTGATGCCTGCAGAGCCTGGATCAACTGAATATTGGTCATTTTAATACGATCCGGGCGTCAACAGCATAGGAACCATCCTGATTGGTCAACAAAGGATTAATATCAATTTCTTTGACCAAGGGCGCTAATTTCTGTACCGCCACCAGGGTCTTGATGATCGATGCCTTGTCTGCCTTCATCCCGCGAAAACCTTCCAGGATCTTTTTAGCCTTGATCTCCCCGATCATCCGCTGGGCTTCGGCCGCATCAAAGGGCACCACACGGAAGGTGACATCTTTGAGCGCTTCCACAAATACCCCGCCCAATCCGAACATCACGGCAGGACCAAACTGAGGATCGGTCGTGATCCCGACGATGCATTCGATGCCGCTGACCATTTGGATCAGGTTTACCCCCAGCAAATTGGCCTTTGGCATTGTCTTTTTGATCCGGGCCATCATGCCGTCATACTTTTCTTTCAATTCTTTACCGTCACGGATATTAAGGACGACCCCGCCGACATCTGTTTTATGGACAATATCCGGTGAAGCGATCTTCATAGCGAGCGGGTACATATTCTTGGAATCCGCGATTTTAACTGCCTCATCGGCTGAATGGGCAAAACCCCATTTAGGAGTCGGCACGCCGCATAGTTCCATGACCTGACGGGCTTCGTGCTCCATCAAAATGTCACGGCCTTGAGCCTTGATCGCATTAAGGATTTGACTCACCTCTACCGGCGGTTTTTCTAATACGGCTTTTGATGCCGGACGGTTCTTGATATCTGCCCAGGTATAAACGATCTTTAAAGCGGATACGGAAATATCCACTAAACTGGATGCCGGGATGAACTTTTCATTTAAAAATACCAGCGCATCGCGTGTCCGTGTGCCGCCGACCATGGCAACAACTACGGGTTTGTTACGTCCTGCTGCTTCAAAAGCGTCATTGACTGCTTTGGCGACATCCATAGGATCAGTCACGGCTGTTTCACAATAAAGAACGATGATGGATTTGATCCTGTCTTCGGCAAAAGCGACCTTTAACGACTGACGATAACCTTCCACTCCGGCTCCGCCGGTGATATCAATGGGATTTTTAGTGCTACCAAAATCAGGCATGGTTGAACGGAATTTTTCTTCAAGCCATTTAGGGTCATCCAGGATCTTGATCCCCTGGGCTTCGCATTCATCGGTCGTGGCCACACCAATGCCCCCGCCGTTGGTGATAATAAGCGTGTCTTCTCCTTTAGGCAAAGGCAGTGACAAAGCACGGGCCCAGCTAAACGCTTCTATAAAGGTATTGGCGCGTAACATCCCTAATTGTTTAAAAACACCGTCGTAGATCTTGTCCGATCCGGATAAAGAACCTGTGTGGGACGCGGCTGCCTGGGCGCCGCGGGTAGACCGGCCAACTTTGAGGATAACGGTTGGTTTTTCGATCTTGGAACGTAAAAACTTTGGACCGTCCTTGATCCCTTCCATATAGATCAGCAGAACATTGGCGTTTTTGTCATGATTAAAATACTCGATCAAATCCTGCTCATCAATATCCGCTTTATTACCGATGCTAACCAAAGCCGCCAATCCGATCTTTTTCATCGCTGTCCAACCCATAAGCCCGATGCCCAGCGCCCCGCTTTGCGTGATAAAGGCGATCTTGCCCGGATAAATATCTTTGGGACCAAAACTGGCATTAAGCTTTGAAGGTGGATAAACCAGACCAAAGATATTTGGACCCAATAAAGCTATATTATTGTCTTTGGCAATTTGAGTTAATTTCTTCTCTTCTTCAACCTTGCCGACTTCACTAAATCCGGACGTGATGATCGCCACCGCCCCTACCTTGCGTCTGCCGCATTCTTCCATGGCCGGGATAACAAAAGCCGCCGGGATGGCAATAACAACCAGGTCAACCCCTTCAGGGACATCACTTAATGTTTTATAGGCTTTAAGCCCAAGTACATTATCAGACTTAGGATTGATAGGGATGATCTCGCCTGTGTATCCTCCATCAATGACATTTTTAATGACTTGGTACCCGATCTTCTTGGGGTCTGCTGAGGCACCGATAATGGCAACGCGTTTAGGTTCAAAAGCACATTTAAGATTTTTCACTGCTGACGCTCCTTTTATATGGATCCCCGACAGAGACATTCGGGAATGACAAATTTAGATTATAGTTTACGCTAACTCACAATGCTGAGCTTAGCAAGACGGTTTATTTTATTCAATTGATAAGGTATTCTTATTGATCTCAAGCTTATCAAACCGCATCAAACGATAGATCAATATAGACAAAAACCATGCTGATAGAAAGATCCCAATGATAAAAATTCCAATAGCATTGAAATTGTCATTTAATCGGCTGATAAAATCCCAAAAAAGACCTTTAAGCGCAAGCTGGTCGCCTAAAAGCCCAAGAGTTTCAATCCCGGCGACGACAAGTGCTACGATGACAGAAACACCGGTGATGGTCAGATTGTAATATAATTTTCTAATGGGGGTCAAAAAGGCCCATTGATAGGCCCCCAGCATAAATACCCCATCCGTCGTATCTACCAGGGACATTCCCGCCGTAAAAAGTGCCGGAAAGACCATGATCGACCAGATGCTAAGGCCTTTGGCTGCCTGGGTTGCGGTAATGCCAAGTACGGCTACTTCGGTGGACGTATCAAAACCTAAACCAAATAAAAATCCAATGGGCAGCATTTGCCAACTGGAACGGATCATTTTAAAAAAACAACGGAATATCCTGGAAAAAAAACCGCGCTTGGACATCAGCACATCAAGATCTTCATCTGAGTATTCTCCTGTGTCCTTCACCCGTTTGAAAGTTTTATAGATCTGAAAGAATATAATGATATTGATAAGTCCAAGGACCAGAAGAAAACCGGCAGAAACACATGTGCCGACAATATTACCCATCGAAGAAAGAAAATTGAATTTATCTTTGAATGCCCCGGCTGTGACAGCCACGGCAGCCGATGCCAAAAGTACGACCAGGGAATGTCCTAATGAGAAAAAAAAGCCGACATTAACCGGGCGTTTGCCCTCGTGCATCAACTTGCGGGTGACATTGTCTATCGCGGCAATATGGTCCGCATCAACGGCATGGCGTAAACCCAGCGTATATGCCAGGAAAGCTGAACCAAGGAGTACCGGATAATGGGAAAACTCATAAAAAGCCCAGATCCAAATGATCGCCGTGGCTGAAAGAATAGTGACGTAAGTAAGAATAACCCGGTTGCGTATACTTGGGCGCTCAAGGGTTAAATTATCAATTAAGGTTTGCATATAAACATTTTATTAAGAAACAAAGAATTGGAAATAAGTTGATATACGTAGTTACTACGTAGAATTACTTAAGGTTGGCCCAGTTCAATGCCGATCGGACAATGGTCTGAACCCATCACGTCTTTTAGAATAAAGGCTTTTTTGAGCTTTGGAAGTAGATTCTCGGTGACAAAGAAATAATCAATACGCCAGCCCACATCACGGGCGCGGGCGCCGGTATAATAATCCCACCAGGTATAGTGGCCGCCATCCTTGGTAAAATGGCGAAAAGTATCAACGTACCCGCTTTTGATGAATTTACTCACCCATTCGCGCTCTTCGGGCAGGAATCCGGTGTTTTTAGCGTTTTCCTTGGGCCTAGCCAGGTCAATTTCTGTATGGGCGGTATTCACATCCCCGGTAACGATTATTTTCTTACCGCTTTTACGCATTTTTTCAGTTATTTTCAGGAAAGCATCATAAAATTTCATTTTAAAAGGCACGCGTTTGTTCCCCTGTCCGCCGTTGGGATAATAAATATTAAATAAGATAAAGTCCCCATAATCGGCGATCAGCGTACGGCCTTCACTATCAAATTCTTTGCTGCCAAGGCCTACGGTCACTGATTTAGGCTCGATTTTAGTATAAATGGCCACCCCGCTATAACCTTTTTTTTCAGCCGACGCCCAGTAAGAATAATATCCCGCGGGTTTGATGAATAGTTCGGTCAATTGTTCCGGATGGGCCTTGGTCTCCTGCAGGCAAAGGATGTCCGGGGATTCCTTTTGCATCCATTCAAAAAAACCTTTTTTCTCCATGGCACGAATGCCATTGACGTTCCAGGATAAGATTTTCATATTGATATCGGCACCCTTTTAGCTCCCCAGTGCCCGGGTTGTGATTCAAAAACTCCCGGAATAAGCTCTCCACAATCAGCGCATAAATTGTTTTTTAAATTATACTCCCCTAAGACAAACCAATCACGCTCAATCAATAGTTTCTTACAGGAGGGGCAATAGGTGCTGGAACTTTTTGCGTCATGCACATTACCGGTATAAACATAATGAAGCCCCTTGGACAGGGCAATTTCCCTGGCCACTTGAAGGCTTTGATTGGATGTTGACGGAAGGTCCAGCATTTTATAATCCGGATGAAAAGCAGTAAAATGCAGGGGCACATCATTTCCCAGATTATCAGCGACCCATTGGCACATATCAGAAATCTCACTGCGTTGATCATTGATGCTGGGGATCATTAAATTGGTGATCTCAAACCAAACCTTAGTTTTTTTCTTTAAGTATACCAAGGTATCTAAAACAGGCTGTAAATGACTTAAAGTTATTTTATTATAAAAATCTTCGGTGAAACCCTTTAAATCCACGTTAGCGGCATCCATATGATCATAAAACTCTCCCCTGGCTTGGGGGGTTATGTATCCCGCCGTGACCGCGATCGTTTTTACCCCTAATTGATGTGCGGCAATGGCGGTATCAATGGCGTACTCAGCAAAGATCACCGGATCATTGTAGGTAAAAGCAATACTTTTAGCGCCATAACGAATGGCTGCCTGGGCGATCATTTGAGGACTTGCTTCATCGGTGAGCCGGTCAAATTCCTTGGATTTACTGATATCCCAATTTTGGCAGAATTTACATCCTAAATTACATCCGGCGGTGCCAAAAGATAATGTTGAAGTTCCGGGAAGGAAATGATTCAAGGGCTTTTTTTCGACAGGATCTAAACAAAAACCGCTGGATCGTCCATAGGTGGTCAAAACCAATTGATCATTGATATTCTGACGGACAAAACAAAATCCCCGCTGGCCTTCTGATAAGGTGCAAAGGCGGGGACAAAGATGGCATTGCAATCGGCCATCATCGGTTTTATTCCAATAACGACCTACGTAAGGCATATGATTTATTTTTTGATCGATTCAGGCGATATGATGCCGATGGAAACGACCATTTTGAGCGCTTCTTCGACAGTCCATCCGCAATCTAAAATTTCGGAGGGTTTCATAATAAATACAATGCCTGTTAATGGATGCGGGGATGAAGGCACAAATACCCTGGTTAATTCTTCACCATTCTGCCCCTTGATCGTGCCTGTCACAAAACCAATCATCCATCCATTGCCGTTGAATGAAGTCACCAGAACGGCTTTTTGAAAAGCTTGTTTTTGCGATCCTGCATCAGACAAGGTGTCAGACAGCTGTTTGCCAAGCCCATAAATAAAGTTAATGACAGGAATGCGCTCAGCAACGCGGTGGATGAATTTAAGGACCTCACGGCCCATCACATTACTGAAAATGAGACCAATGATATATAGACTGATCAAAAGTAATAATATCCCTAGGCCAGGGATCTGATGCTTATCAATGAAGCTCGGCAAATGTGAAAGTATTTGCTTATCAATGAATTTACGCAAAAACCAGATCGCGATATAACACAAGAACAAAGGGATCACGGCCAAAAGGCCCCTTAAAATATATTTTCCTGAATGGACAAAGAATTTCTTCATAAGGTAATCATGATAACATAAAACCATGAATTTACATAAAAATAACTTTGATTTTCGACGCTATTAGGTTATTATAATCGTTCTATGAACCGTAAACCTTGCACCCCTAATTTTAATACACCGCCTGATAAATTCTCTAAAGAAGAGCTTAATAAGATCGCGGCAGGCTCTATTGCCGGGAATGTACGTGCCGATTTTGCTGATTTGAGCCGTGATGATGTTGTTTGGGAAACTGAACAATTGGCCAAATCCCATGGGATCTATTTAGAGTTTAACCGTGATAAAGAGGCTGTTGGCGACAAAGAGTGGATCTATATGATGCGTATCAGCATCCCTGGCGGCGGTCCTTTAACACGTCAGCAATATAATATAGTTGATGAAATCACTGAAACATTCACCAAGGACCCTGATGGGATCCCCTCCATCCGTCTGACCAACCGCCAGAATATCCAATTTCATTGGATCAAAAAACACCATGTTCCCCTCATCGTCAAAACTTTAGCCGAATCTGGGTTAAACACCCTCAATGGCTGTGGAGATAATACCCGTAATGTCATGGGTTGCCCGATAGATCATTTTTCAGATGTACTCAACACCAACGCCTTGGCACGCGTGTGCGGTTCATATTTTCAAATGCCTTTGGAGCCGTTTATCTCGGTATGGCAAATTGACCCTACCAAGGTGCGCAAACCAGGCGAATCATTCACCTACGGCAAGAACCTGCTTAACCGAAAATTCAAAATAGGCTTTGCCACCGTGCATAAAGATGATCTAGGAAATTTACAGCCAGATAACTGTGCTGAGGTATTAAGCGACGATGTCGGTGTTGTCCCGGTTATCAAAAATAATAAAATTGTCAAATTTCAGATCTATGTCGGCGGCGGCCAAGGTGAACGTAACGGCAAGCCCTCCCTGGCCTGCTTTGCTAAACCTTTGGCCCAGGTGAATGAAACTGACCTGTTAAAGACACTTGATGCCATAGTCAAGGTGCATCAACACTGGGGTGATCGTGAAAACCGTATTTGGGCGCGGGTCAAATTTGTTATTAAAAAAATGGGCATTGCCTGGTATAGGCAAGAAGTAGAAAAGATACTCGGTGTTAAATTAGAGCTGCCTGACCCTAAGTTGGACCCTGGTGCGCGTCATATGCACCACGGATGGATCAAACAACCCAATAACGGCAAGTGGGCCTACGGCCTGTATATAGAAAACGGCCGTATCATTGACAATTCACCCAACGGGAAATTAAAAAGTTTATGCAAACATTTAATGAATACCTATCCTGTAGAATTCATGATCACGCCCAATCAGGATGCCTTATTCATTAATTTACCTGAAGAAATGAAAACAGCTTTTGAAAGTGACCTTAAGAAATTCAACTATGGTCAACGTAACGGTAAGCCTTATTCCAACCTTCGCCTGCTTTCCGGGGCTTGCGTCGGCCGTAATACCTGCCGCTTGACCTATACGGACTCGGAAAAATTTGAACCGGAATTAATGGACCAATTAGAAGCTATGGGATGGGGTGATCTGAAAGAATCTATCGGGATCACTGGTTGTGAACGCCAATGTTTTAGACCTGCGACCAAGACCTTTGGCCTTATTGGCTCCGGTTTTAATCGATATCAATTAAAATTAATGGGATCTGAAGATGGACGTCATCAGGGATTGCCCATGCTTTCCGCTGATGGAGACTCCATTTATCTTAGATCCATCCCCCGTGAACGGGTGGCCCAGGTCATTGATGTTTTACTAAGGAACTGGAAAACCCATGCCCAACCCCTTGAGTCTGTCGGCTATTTCCACCGACGTATCGGCATGCAAGCCATCATTGAATTCCTCAAAGGAAATCCCCTTACCTCGGATCTGATGGTAAAAACTTTATCTGCAGATTGTGTTGTTGATTAATAAATAGTGATAAATAAATGGTGACGTCTACCAATTATTAATTGGTAGACGTCACCATTTATTTGTCCCGGTTTTTAGTTATTTTGAATCAATAATGGCTTGAAGCTCTTCGATGGCTGAGTTGATGGCTTCGATGGCTTTGGCCTTATGTCCGGCGAATTCATGGCCAGCGCTTTGAAGATCTGCTTTGGCTCCCCTGAGTTTATGGATCGCATCATGGACATTCTTCAGATGCGAGCGATGCGGTGGTCTAACCTTTACAACTGGGGCCGCGGCAGGAGCTGGAGCTTCAGCCGGAGCTGGTGTTTGAGCATAGCTTGAAACCGTTAAAAATAAAAACCCGACGAACAACGACAACAAAACTTTTTTCATACAATTTCTCCTTCTTTGGTTAATGTTCGACCCGTCTATGGCGTTTATCGCTTATGCGGGAAATGTAAATTAATATATTACAATTAAGTATATCCGCAGCATCATTAGAATAGGATTAGAGAAAAATTAAAAATTACTTAAGATGCGGACAGGAAAACTTAGATCTCGTATTCAGGATCTAAAACAACGGACCTGACTAATAGATCAACGATCTTTTTAACAGCGGTATCAGAATCCTCATTTTCAACCAAGGCAAGGTCAATACTTTCTGAGGAAAATCGGGCATCTTCCCCGACGCACACAACCAGGGTACGATTGGGATTATTGAGCTTTTTTAACATCTCCAGGTCATACTGATCAATGTCCGTGATGCTGGTAATCAGGATCAAACCTGCATCAGTCATCAAATGGGCCAATTCACCTAAATGAAGAAGGGCTTCGTATTTGCCTAAAATATTATCGTTAGAATTTTCGTGGGCTAAAACCAATCGATTGGATATCCCCAAGAAATAGACATTCTTGCCGATGTTAAACAAAGCTTCCTCTAATGCTTTAGAAATGCGTTCTTTGCCTGTATCGATCTTACCGGCTATGATGATGAAGGCTGATTTATGCTGGTATTTTTGAGCGCGCAATGGTGGCGTGATCAAAGAACGCTCCCAGGCATAATCACGTTTATTAATATGCTCATCCAAGCTTGAATGATTGTTAAAGACAGGTTCTAAGATGATCCCTCCACCCGCGATCTCATAATTATCAACTAAAACAAAACGACCGGTTTCGGCTATTTCCATGACTTCATCAAAAGCGATAGGTTTAAGGGTCTCAAAAATTATTTCCCCAACCTCATAACGGTCTACGTGAGGTTCTTTGCTTATCCCTAAATCTGATGCATCAAGCACATGGATGATATCAACCACGATCACAGGCACTTGCTGGGCGGCAATTTTCAATTTATACGTCTTAGATTTGATCAGGGGTTGTTTGCCCATCCAGAAAATATTGGCGCGGAATTTATTGCTGACATGAGGTAGTTTTTCAGAAGATTTGCAAAGGATCTCACCCGGGCGGATATAGATCTCAGTGTCGTAGGTGAAACCAATGCTTTCACCGACAGAAGCTTCTGACTGCAGGGGTCCGTTGAAATATTCGATTGTTTTGATCCTATTCCTTTTACCGGACGGCATAAAGGTGATATCATCGCCGATTTTGATAGTACCGGTTTCAATGCGACCGGCAACAATGCGCCGCTCATCCCCTTCTTCAGTGAATTTATAAATATCCTGTACAGGCATACGGAATGGCATCTTATCACGGGAAGCGGCTTTTTGAAAATTATCAAGTACATCCAACACGCTTCCTTCTTTATACCAAGGCATTTTGGCAGAAGGAGATATCATGTTTTCCCCCTGATAAGCTGAAATGGGGACAAAAGCTTTAGGGGTGATATTGATCTCAGTCAAGAATTTAGTGTAATCAGCCTTGATCTGGTCAAATATCTTTTGATCATAATTGACCAAGTCCATCTTATTAACACATATAGCGAGATTCTTGATGCCTAAAAAGCGCATCATATACGCATGGCGCTTGGAATTCTCCTTGATCCCTTCATGGGCATCGATGAGCAATATTGCCGCCTCGGCACGAGCAGCGCCAGAGATCATGTTTTTTAAAAATTCAATATGGCCGGGAGCATCAATGATGATGTAATCACGTTTGGAAGATTTAAAAAAAGACCTGGCAGTATCAATGGTGATCCCTTGAGCTTGCTCATCCTTAAGGGCATCCAATAGAAAAGCATACTCAAAGGGCTTAGCGTTACGTTTGCATTGGGCTTTGACCGCTTCCAGCTTGCCATCAGGCAAAGAACCTGTATCAGCCAAAAGACGGCCGACAAGGGTACTTTTACCGTGATCTACATGGCCCACAATGACCACATTCATTTGTTCGCGTTGATTCATAAAGATAAACCTTCTCAAAACCTCCTCAACACCGGGTGTTGTGGTGGTTACATATAACCTTCTTTTCTTAAAGTTTCTAACCCGCCGCCGTCTTCCTTATCCTGGGCGCGGCCGGAACGTTCGGCAATGTTCTTAAACTTGCCTTCGCGTAATTCTTTGACGATATCAGCTACATTTTTAGCAGTTGAATCGACCGGTGTCGTGCAGGGATAACATCCCAGGGAACGGTAACGTTTGCCGCTGCCTTGGTCAAAATACAAATTCGTAATGGGGATATTTTCACGCTGGATATACTCCCAGATGTTCAATTCTGTCCAATCAAGCAAAGGATGGATACGGATATGTGTTCCAGGTGCAAAATCGGTCTTAAACTGGTTCCATAATTCCGGCGGTTGGTC
>CAZASA010000068.1:0-12741 GCA_964487685.1 uncultured Planctomycetales bacterium | reverse complement strand
GCAGCGTATCTTTTGCATGATCATGATTATCAACGAGCTATAAATGCTCTTATTGCTGAATTTAATTTAGCAGGAAAGATTGTTCTAAATAGTTATGAGCCATTATGGTTAATTGCTGTTACGGAAGATGGACAATTGCTTAATTCTGAAGCGGCAGTAGTTGACGGCATGCTTGATAAAGAAATTGTGGAGATTTTTCTCGTTAAGAAATTGTTGTCTGAGGATGAAGTAAAAGCCTTTAACCAGAATGGTACTTTTGATGATAAGTTGAATTTTGTTGAGCAGAAATATGCAGTATATCCTGAATCCTCAATGGAGTCTGTTAATGCGATCGAGAGTGCTAAAGCTATTATTTTTGCGCCAACGACTTTTCATTCAAGTCTTTCGCCTACATTGATAACAAAAGGTATCCCTGAGGCATTAAAAAGATCGGTGGCGCCAAAGGTATTGGTAGCTAACTTAATACGTGAGAGAGGTAGGCATACGGTTGGAGAAGCGATAAGAGACCTAACAAATTACATGAATTATGGTTTAGGTGAGCAAGGAACAAATTCATTGGATTACGTAGTGCTTAATACGCACGGGTATCAAACTAATGGCGTTTCCAATGCTAATCGCTTGCCGATCGATATTGCAAAGATCAGTCAAGAGGGAGTGGAAACAATTTCTATCGATGTAGATCCAAAAAATCAAGGTAAGCATCAGGGCGATGTCGTAGCACAGGTTGTTATGACATTGCAGGGCATAGAAGCTTTGGGTTACTGCATAAATCAAGGTAGATTGGTTAAGAAAATTAAAGTTGATCACTTACGCGACAATCGTGTGCAGTTAAAAAAGTTACTTGCCAATCCTCTCTTGTACATGCAAAACATAGATAGGATAGAAAGATTAACTGTACAAATATTGGGAATAAATAGCTTGGATGAATTCATTCCTTTTAGAAAAACGCGCGTTGTTATTTCAGCAGCAGGCCGTGCTACAAGGCTCGGTGGTGTTATCCCAAAGGCTCTTTATCCTGTCGATGGAAGATCAAACCTCGAGTATTTGTTGGATACGGTGTCCATAGTGGATCAAAGGCCAATGGTGGTGATCAAACAATCTGATGTCCTACAATTTCAGGAATGGGTACAAAAGCGACCTGCATATAATCCGGAACTTATAACTGTTTCCGGAACAGGAGGGACAGCAAATTCTTTGGAGTTTGCACAAGAAGAAATTACGAAAAGAGGGCCGGAAGATGTTTTGCTTTTATGGGGAGATATCAGTAATTTAAGGCAAAAGTCCTTGCGATTATTGCTGGCTGTGCATGAAGCGTTGGGAACGTCTTCAATGACAATTCCTACGTCTTGGGAAAAAAATCCTTATGCAGGATTAATCCGCAATGAACAGGGTAAAATTGTAGATGTTTTTTTAACAAAAGAGCATCCGGAGCAGCAGCAACTTTTTGGTGAGCATGACGGGAGCATATTTTTATTCAATGTTGATCAAACAATGCCTTTTGTTCGGCAGGCAATTCAAGAATCCGGATTTAACGAAGGCAAAGTCTCTGAAGTTAATTTTCTTAAAGCGGTACCATTTATGGCAAAAGCAGGTAAAGAAATTTATGGTCTTGCTGGTATGGATCCTCGCGAAACGGCAGGCTTTAATACGCCTCAAGAAGCTAAGCTTGTAGCACAATATAAGCAGGAATTAAAAGACGGATTCCCGTTAAACCAGGATGATATTAAACCTTTAATTTCATCTGTTAAAGGAGAAGAAAAGATTGGAGAAGTGACTGATGAAATGAGGAGAGTGCATCAAGATAGATTAAAGAAGTACTTGTCGAATCACTATGATGGAGTCGTTTTGGATGTTGATGATACATTAACGGAAGATGGAATAGTTCCTGAATCTGTGATAGATAAGCTTATAGAAATAGCAAATCAAGGAATAGCCGTTGGTTTTATTACAGGTAGAACGAACGATTCTTTGGAAAAAATGCTACTTATTAAGATCAAAAAACATCCCAAATTGAACGGAGCAGCGCTAAAGAATTTTTATGTATACCCGGAAAATGGGACTTACGGTTATAGACTTGATCTTGGTGTTACAAAGGTATTTTATGAGTATAAAATGTTATCAAGAGATGTTGAGGTTGCTTCCTTTTATTTGAGGAAATATATTTTGGGATTTAAGGATAATTATTCAATAACGGAACACAAGATCCATATATGGCCATATGAGCCCTTTAAACAGGGTGAATATGTAGCAAAGATTAAAGAAATGTTTCGAGCCCTTGGCCTGCCATTCGTGGTCTATAAAAGCAATTCGGTTGAAACGACAGGTTCAATATTAATTACAAATTATAGGACTAGTAAAGGAATCGCATTAGATGATTTTTTAAGACACACTAATATTGCCTCTGATAAGGTTGCAAAAATAGGCGATTTGGGGGGGAAGGGATCTGTTGATTTTGAACTGTTAAGGGGAGAGGGCAGCTTCAGTGTCGGAGAGTTTGATGTGGATAGTACGAATCAGGTGGCTATGAGGCTCGTTTCTTCTGAATTATCAAATGTAGCGCGAACTTTCTTGTTGCTTAATACTTTGGAATTTGATTCGGCAATGTCTTCAGTTTCCATTCCTATAAAAGATGGCAAGATCATGTTGATATTGAATGAAAACGAACTCAATGCGCTTGAGCGAAGTTTGATGACGGTCCCGGAGAAAGATCGTGACGTTGCTCGTTTGACATATTATGAACATATCCGGCGGCTTCGTCAGAGATCAGAGCCAATTGCATTGGCAGAGGCCAAATGGTTGACGCGTTTGAAAGCGGCTTATGAATGGCTTGTCAAATATCAACCGCCACAGTATACACATGTTATTCTTAATAGATTTGGTGTTGGAGAAATGAAAGCAGGTAAGGTTAAAGAAGCAGCTGCTAATTTTGAAAGATTAATAGATGACTCTCAGCAAAAATTTATTATTTATTCAGGTGGTTCAGGAGTTGGAAAATCTACCATTCTGGCGCAGATGACAAGCACTGCGGAAGGAAAGAAAAAGTTTAAGAAATTCTTGATGTATACTACTCGTCCTAGAAGGCCTTCTGAGGACAAGCTGTTGAGCGAACCTATTACTAAAGATAAAACCCAGGGGCTCTTTAATTTTTTAGAAAGCTTAATAGAAGGGAAAAAGGGAGTAGATATTTACACGGTGACAATTGATAACATTGATCAGTATAAAAATGATTGGCTATCACAATTAACTAATAATAATGAAAAAGAAATTCTAGAAAGGATATTGGATTTTAGATCTATCGGCAATGAAGGGAAAAGGATTAGCATAGCGCCACATAAAAGAAATTCCGGGATTCAATCAGATAGAATCAATTTAGCTGAACGCCTTGGTAGGGATGAGAAAGGGAATATTATTGTCTATGGAGAATTTGATGGTGTTGATTATTATTTTATTGATGCCCCGCAGTTAAATGAACTTGTGGATCATCCAAAGAAAGGAAATTCGCTAATTAAGCGTTTTGTTATTTATGGAGGACTTGTGCAGGGCATTTGTCTAGATGATATAAAGGACTCTTTATCAAGCAAAAGCGAACAGGTTATGGTTTTAGATACAACTCCGGAGATAGCCATGGAGTTAAGAAAAGAGCCTGGATTAGGAAAGATTGCTACCTTCCTTATAGCACCGTTTAATGTCAAAGACTATCAGGATGACCTAGTTGCCATGAATAGGCAGATTGAATCAACAACAAATGATCCAGCTATGCTTAAACAACCACTGTCTGATTATGCAAGTATCAAAAGCACACCCGGTGGTATCGACCTCAACCAAATCAACGTTTTACGTAACGGTAAGACTGTCAACGTTCAATTCGACCCAGCCCAGCTTACAGAACTAGAGCAGGGTGGTTTTAAAGGTTTCACACCTGTTATCATCAACATGACCCGCATCACAAGCCCGTTTCAATTATTAGGTATCAATGCCCCAGAAAAGCAAGAACTCTTGGCCAAAGCATAATTCCCGGTATTTTTAAAATCCTCTTTGACAATGATATATAGAAAAGGTATACTTTCTATATATGAGGTTGTTTGAATTTGATAATAATAAGAACGTTTCAAATAAGACCAAACATGGGATTGATTTTATTCAAGCACAAGCAATATGGGACGATCCGGATGTTTTGGAAATTCCGACCAAGGTCAAAGATGAACCGCGTTTTTTAGTGATAGGTCGCAAGGACAGCAAACATTGGTCTGCTATTATTACCTATAGAGGTGAAAAAATACGAATTATATCCGTAAGACGTTCAAGACCAGAGGAGGTAGAAATATATGAAATCTAAAGATTTTGATAAAAAGTTTGATGATGGAGAAAGCGTGACATCGTTAATAAATAAGAAACATGCTCGCCGGCTTAACCAAGATCAAAAGCGAGTTAATGTTGATTTTCCACAATGGATGGTTGATTTGCTTGATAAACAAGCAAAACGTTTAGGGGTTACTCGTCAGTCAGTTATTAAACATTTTATAGCTGATCATTTAAAGCATATCTAAATGCCGGCAAGACCCAGTATGCAGAGCAATTGGCTAAAACGTAGAGATTGCTAGATTGCTTCACCGCTACAATACCTTCCTTGATAAACCTTTAATATTTTTTTAATGGATTTTTTATATTGGTTATGTAGAATGACACCAGTCAATGTGTTAATCTGTCCTATAGAATAAGGAGGATATGCGATGAAAAAGGTGAATTTGATTGCTGCATTTATTGCCTCAACGTTTTTATTGTCAGCTTCTGCATGGTCAGCCACAGCGACCGCTATCCTCAAAGGTACTGCTCCGGATTCCAAGATCACAGGCCTTGTAACTTTAACGGAAGAAAAAGGCGGATTAACCGTCACGGCCAAGGTATCTAATGTACCTCCAGGATCGCACGGCTTTCATGTCCATGCGGTAGGTAATTGCGGGGACATGGGTAAGGCTGCCGGCGGACATTTCAATCCTGATAAATCGCCTCACGGCTTATATCCCATGGACGGCCCTATGAAGGCCATGGCCGGGGATATGGGTAATATTGTCGTTGGTGCTGACGGTACAGGAGAATTTAATGTATTTATGCCTGGACTGACATTAAGCGACGGTAAATATGCTGTTAATGGTTTATCGGTCATTGTGCATGAAAAAGTGGATGATTTTTCTCAACCCGCTGGTAATGCTGGTGGACGTATCGCCTGTGGGATCATAGAAACACAGACAAAATAGTCAATCATGTTAGAAATTGAAAATACGGCTTTGGCTGTGATCGATGTACAGGGAAAATTGGCCCAACGGGTGCACGATCATGAAAAAGTGCTGAATCACATTCAGCATTTTATTAAAGCGGCCGAGGCGTTTAAATTGCCGGTGCTCTGGAGCGAACAGGCCCCTGATAAGATAGGGGATACCCTTGCCTCGATCAAGAGCCTGATCGCTCCTTTGGCCAAGCCTATCCATAAACGTAGCTTCTCTTGCTGGGGATGCCTGCAATACGTCGAAGAACTTAAGAAAATAAACAGGCGTCAGATCATTATCACAGGCATTGAATCGCATGTCTGTGTCTATCAAACGGCCGTTGATCTGCAGACCCATGGTTATCAGGTGCATATCATTGCTGATGCTGTGTCGTCCCGTCATGAATTTGACCATCAGATGGCTATTGCCCGTATGCGCGATCATAAGATCGCCATCATGTCCATGGAAATGGCCATCTGTGAATTGTTAAAAACAGCGGACCATCCGGATTTTAAAAAGATCATTGCCCATATCAAAGGATAGCTAGTCTATGGATCAGTTTAAAACTGAAGTAGACGACCTGCTGCACGAAAATCGTGTTTTTCAAGTTCCTTCCCTTTTTCATAGTTTAGCCAATATCAAAGATGATGCCCTTTATGCTAAAGCCCAATATGACCGTTTAGTTTTTTGGGAAGATTGTGCCAAGAAACTCGAATGGTTCTCTCCCTGGAAACAAACCCTGATCTGGGAAAAGCCATTTTCCAAATGGTTTGTCGGTGGGAAATTAAACGCTTCGTATAACTGTTTAGACCGTCATATCAAAGCCAATTTAGGTAATAAGACCGCTCTGATGTGGGAAGGGGAAGATGGCGCTCAACGGAATTTTACTTATGCTGAAGTTTATTTAGAAGTAAATAAATTAGCCAATGCGATCAAAAGCCTCGGGATCAAAAAAGGGGATCGGGTCGCGATCTATTTGCCAATGGTGCCTGAGGCTGTTTTTGCCATGCTTGCCTGTGCCCGTATTGGGGCAGTGCATACGGTCATCTTTGGCGGATTTAGTGCGGATTCACTCCGCGACCGTATCAATGACGCCCAAGCCAAATTGCTCATCACTGCTGACGGAGGATATCGACGGGGCAATGTTATTGCCCTTAAATCCATCGCTGATACTGCTTTGGAGCAAACACCCACGATCCAGGATGTGATCGTTGTTCAGCGTATTAAATCAGAAGTTCCCATGAGAGATGGCCGCGATCATTGGTACCATGATGTGATCCGTCATGTGAAACCTTATTGTGAACCTGAGATCATGGATAGTGAAGATATTCTATTTATCCTTTATACATCAGGTACTACCGGAAACCCTAAAGGTATTGTCCATGCCACCGGTGGGTATATGACCGGAGTTTGCAATACAACCCATTGGGTATTTGACTTAAAACCCAATGATATTTTTTGGTGCACCGCTGATGTGGGTTGGGTTACCGGGCATTCGTATATTGTTTATGGCCCCATGAGCAATGCCGCCACCCAAGTACTTTATGAAGGTGCTCCTGATTTCCCTGAACGTGACCGCTTTTGGCGTATCATTGAAAAATATAAGGTCAGTGTTTTTTATACGGCCCCCACAGCGATACGGGCCTTTATGAAATGGGGTGATCAATGGCCCCGTGGGTGTAATTTAGGATCTTTGCGCCTGCTGGGCAGTGTTGGTGAACCTATCAATCCTGAGGCGTGGATGTGGTACCATGAAAATATCGGCGGCAATAAATG
This sequence comes from uncultured Planctomycetales bacterium, assembly GCA_964487685.1. Lineage (GTDB taxonomy): Bacteria > Omnitrophota > Gorgyraeia > Zapsychrales > Fredricksoniimonadaceae > JABDGZ01. The sequence goes on along the minus strand of CAZASA010000068.1, from coordinate 5,701 downwards.
CCCCATCGTTGACACCTGGTGGCAGACGGAAACAGGATGCATTATGATCACGACCTTGCCTGGTGTTACACCGATGAAACCCGGTTCAGCCGGAAAAGCTTTGCCAGGGGTTGATGTCCAGATCCTGAATGAAGAAGGCCAGATCATCAAGGAAGGCGGGGGATATTTATGTTTGACGAGCCCCTGGCCATCCATGCTCAAAGGCATTTGGGGTGATCCCAACCGTTATAAAGAAACTTATTGGGGCAAATGGTCAGGGAATAATTACTTTGCCGGCGACGGAACAAAACGCGATAAAGATGGTTATTTTTGGTTTTTAGGAAGGGTGGATGATATTATGCTGGTAGCCGGGCATAATATTTCCACCTCTGAAGTTGAAAGTGCCTTGGTTGATAATCATATGGTTGCCGAAGCCGCTGTTGTCGGGGTCAAGGATGATATCAAAGGGCAGGCCATTGCCGCCTTTGTGATCATTAAAGAAGGCCATCCCTTTGATCCCCAAACAGAACAGATATTGAAAGATCATGTCTCGAAAATAATAGGTTCCCTGGCACGTCCTTCCCGGATCATATTTACCGCGGATGTTCCCAAGACCCGTTCAGGCAAGATCATGCGCCGTCTGCTCCGTGATATTGCAGAAGGCAGGGTATTGGGAGATATTACCACCCTCGCGGACGCCAATGTTGTTGCTAGCCTGAAAGAAAAATATCAGGAAGCTTAAAGGCCCTTGAATGCCGAAATCCCAGATCGAGCAATGTGCCCAATTGATCCTTCAATCCAAGAACACGATCGTATTGACCGGTGCCGGCATTTCAACTAATGCGGGCATTCCGGACTTCCGAGGACCGCAGGGGCTTTATACCAGCCGGTTGTACGATGCGGAGAAAATATTTGATATCGCCTATTTTCTTAAAGATCCAAAGCCCTTTTATGAATTCGCCTATGATTTTATTGCCCTTGAATCCACGATCAAGCCCACACCAACTCATCATGCCCTGGCCCATCTTGAAGGCAGCGGCAAACTCAAAGCCGTGATCACGCAGAACATCGACGGCTTGCATCAAAAAGCAGGATCACAAAAGGTGCTGGACTTGCACGGCAATTTCCTCAACAGCCATTGCTTAAGATGTCATAAAGCTTATAACTACCATGAACTTAAACTAATGGTCTTAACGCATGTGATCCCGCATTGCAGCTGTCGGGGGATCATAAAGCCCGATATCGTATTTTTTGGCGAAGATGTTAAATATTATCACCAGGCCCTGGAACTTTCCCAGAGCGCGGACTTGTTTTTTGTGATCGGCACTTCCTGTGTGGTGTATCCTGCGGCGTCTTTGCCTCAATTTGTACCGGGAAAGATCGTTGTGGTCAATAATTCGAAATTAGACTTAAACATGAAAAATATCGTATTGCAAGTAGAAGGTGATCTTGATGTGTTTTTTACAGGTCTGATGAATGCCTTAAAGACAATTGCTTGAGATTTAACTTGGGTTTTTTAAATTGTTTATTATAATTACAACATGATCTTTAGTTCTTCCATCGCCAAAAAGCAAACAGTGGCCATTACAGGGTTCTTATTGATCCTGTTTATAATCCTGCATCTTGGCGGTAATTTGTTTATTTACGCCGGCCCCGGCGTTTTTAATTCCTACTCCCACAAATTACACAGTTTAGGCCCATTATTGCTCATTCCCCGCACACTCCTTTTTATTATTTTCATGATCCATATCTTTGTTATCCATATTTTAGTCATTCAGAACATTAAAGCCCGAGGGGGATTGAAGCGTTATGCGATCGATCAGGCAGTGGGCAAGCGCACCTTATCTGAAAGGATGATCCTATGGAGCGGGATCTATATCCTTGTATTTGTCGTCTTTCATATTTTTGATTTTGCCCGCGCTGATCAATTTGGACCGCGCAGTTTTATTTATGGCAAGAGCTATGGTTTATACGGTATTGTATTTAACTCATTTAAGGACCCTGTTCATGGCATCCTGTATATTGCCGCCGTATGGTTTCTGGGTCTACATTTGTCTCATGGTGTTCAAAGCATTATCCAGACTTCGGGTTTTAGGCCAAGATGGGCACATGTATTCCAAAAGGTCAGTGATTATTTTGCTTTAAGCATGGTGGTCGGCTACAGTTCTATTCCTATATACATTTATTGGTTGAGTCATTAATTATGTTAGACCCTAAAATTCCAGCCGGCGCTCTCAAAGATAAGTGGACCAGCCATAAATTTGATGACAAGCTGGTCAATCCTGCCAATCGACGCAAGTATAAAATTATTGTTGTAGGCACTGGTTTGGCCGGAGCTTCTGCCGCTGCTTCTTTGGGAGAAATGGGCTATCATGTCGAATCTTTTTGTTTTCAGGATTCTTCCCGCCGGGCCCATTCCATTGCCGCACAGGGAGGGATCAATGCCGCGAAGAATTATCCCAATGACGGGGACAGTGTGCGCCGATTGTTTTATGACACGATCAAAGGCGGAGATTTCCGTTCCCGTGAAGCCAATGTCTACCGGTTAGCTGAAGTCAGCAATAATATCATTGATCAATGTGTGGCCCAAGGCGTGCCCTTTGCCCGTGAATACAGCGGATATTTGGATAACCGTTCTTTTGGCGGAGCACAGGTATCCCGTACCTTTTATGCCCGCGGCCAGACAGGCCAACAGCTTTTATTAGGCGCGTATCAGGCCTTGATGAAGGAAGTGGGAAAAAAGAATGTATTCCTGCATCCTCGAACAGAAATGCTTGATCTGGTGGTCATTGATGGGGTGGCCCGTGGTATTGTTATCCGGGACCTTATCAGCGGCAAAATAGAATCCCACTCGGCTGATGCGGTGGTCCTGGCAACCGGCGGCTATGGCAATGTTTTTTATCTGTCCACTAACGCTAAAGGAAGCAATGTCACTGCCACCTGGCGGGCCCATAAAAAAGGGGCTTACTTTGCCAATCCTTGTTATACGCAGATACATCCAACCTGCATTCCGGTGCATGGGGATTATCAATCCAAATTGACGTTAATGAGTGAGTCTTTGCGTAACGACGGTCGTGTATGGATTCCTAAAAAGGCCAAAGATCCAAGGCCTGCCAATGAGATCCCTGAAGAAGAACGTGATTATTTTCTTGAACGCAAATATCCTGCTTTTGGTAATTTAGTCCCGAGAGATATTGCTTCGCGTAATGCTAAAGAACAATGTGATGCCGGACGCGGGGTCGGGGACACGGGCATGGCTGTATATCTCGACCTTAAACAATCAATAGAGCGACTGGGCAAGGAAGTTATCAAAGAGCGCTACGGTAATTTATTTGATATGTATGCCAAGATCACCGGAACAGACCCTTATCAAACGCCAATGATGATCTATCCGGCTGTGCATTACACCATGGGCGGCTTGTGGGTGGATTATAATTTAATGAGCAATCTGCCTGGACTTTTTGTTGTCGGAGAAGCTAATTTTTCAGACCATGGTGCCAACCGCCTGGGTGCTTCTGCTTTGATGCAGGGGCTGGCTGATGGATATTTTATTTTGCCTTATACTATTACCAATTTCCTGGCGCAGATCAAGCCAAATGCCAAGGAAATCTTAAGCCGGCCAGAATTTAAGCAAGCTGAAGCAGAAGTCATGGACAAAATTAAAAAGATATTATCTGTCAAAGGCAAGACAACCGTGGATGAATTCCATAGGATATTAGGCCATTTACTTTGGGAAAAATGCGGGATGGCCCGCAACGAAGCAGGTCTAAAAGAAGCTTTGAAAATAATCCCGCAGCTTCGGGAGAAGTTTTGGAGTGATGTCTGTGTTCCCGGAACCGGTGAGGAATTCAATCAAGCCCTGGAACGCGCGGGACGTGTGGCAGACTTTCTGGAATTTGGTGAATTGTTGTGCCTGGATGCCCTGGAACGCAAAGAATCCTGCGGCGGGCATTTCAGGGAAGAATATCAAACACCGGAAGGCGAGGCCTTGCGCCGTGATGATCTTTACAGTTATGTGGCAGCCTGGCAATTTAACGGTGTAGGCCTTGCACCTACCTTGCATAAGGAAGAATTAAAATTTGAAGAAGTCCATTTAGCGCAACGGAGTTATAAATGAGCAAAAAAATAAACTTAACTCTAAAGATCTGGCGTCAAAAGGGCCCTTTGGATAAGGGTAAGTTTGAATCTTACTATACCCAAGGCATTGATCTTGATATGTCTTTTTTGGAAATGCTTGATGTGCTCAATGAAAAGCTGACCAAGGAAGGCAAGGAGCCTATTGCTTTTGACCATGACTGCCGGGAAGGTATTTGCGGCACCTGCGGGGCGGTGGTCAATGGTCAGCCGCATGGCCCAGTGCGGGGGACAACCTTGTGCCAGCTTCATATGCGCCATTTTAAAGACGGCCAAACCCTGGTGATCGAACCCTGGCGCGCCAAGGGATTTCCTATCAATAAAGACCTTTCGGTGGACCGTTCTGCTTTTGACAGGGTCATCACAGCCGGAGGGTTTATTTCCGTTAAAACCGGTCAAGCCCCTGAAGCCCATTCCATGCTCGTGTCCAAGGAAGTTTCGGACATTGCCATGGATGCGGCCCAATGCATCGGCTGTGGTGCCTGTGTGGCCGCTTGTCCCAATGGTTCTGCCATGCTCTTTGTAGGGGCCAAGGTCTCGCATTTAAATCATTTGCCTCAAGGAAGGTCAGAGAAAAAATCCCGCGTACTTAACATGGTTACTCAAATGGATAAAGAAGGCTTTGGTAATTGTTCCAATTCTTATGAATGTGAAGCTGCCTGCCCCAAAGAGATCTCTGTCTGCCACATCGCCAAAATGAACCACGATTACCGCCAAGTAAACCTGCCTTAAAATTAGTTAGTTCTATTTAAGTTGGTGAGGGTTTTCTTGTTTTGTTCCGTCTCAGGCGCTACACTAGGCACATGCAAAAACTTTATATTATTGCTGGACCCAACGGTGCAGGGAAGACAACATTTGCTAAAGAATTTTTACCGCATTATGCTAAGTGCCCAAACTTTGTAAATGCTGATCTTATAGCTTCAGGACTCGCCCATTTTCACCCGCCAATGTCAGTATAAAAGCAGGCAAATTTATTACTTGCCGAGATTGATAATTTCATTGATCGTAAAGCTGATTTTGCTTTTGAAACAACTTTAGCAGGAAAAACATACGTCAATTTAATAAAAGAAGCAAAATCTAAAGGGTATTTTGTCCATATATTCTTTTTATGGATACCTGATGTACTATTAGCTAAGGAACGGATCAAACAACGAGTTAAGCAAGGCGGCCATCACGTTCCTGATGAAGACGTTCTAAGAAGGCTGGATAGGAGTTTAAAGAATTTTTTCAATTTATATATGCCCTTAGCTGATACATGGGATATTTTTGATAATTCCGCCATGAAACCTGTTTTAGTAGTAAAATCAAATGAAAATGGTCTTAAAATTATTAATAAGCCGCTTTATCGCAAATGGATTAAATTTGGGGGAAAGTTATGATCAAGAAAAAAGAAGGAGAGATCATATCTCAAAAAGCTTATAAGGCAATCAGTAAAGCTGTGCGTGGTGTAATAGCTGACCGGAAAATGCGGGGAGAGCCTTTAATAATTTGGAAGAACGGTAAAGTTGTAAAAGTGCCCGCTCAACGGTTGGGTTAATAGGGGTCAACTCCCAGTAGTGTCCGGTTATTAAGTGAATAATTGCAATTG
>CAZASA010000067.1:0-12874 GCA_964487685.1 uncultured Planctomycetales bacterium | reverse complement strand
CTCCAAGTCCTAGTTTTTGATCATCAATGCTATAGATGGGGCCCTTATTTTGAGGATTATCGGAATTCTTACCGGGATCTATTGTTAAAGGATCAAATTTATCATGTAAAAAGGACTTTAATGTCGTGATCTCCCCCATGGTTAGCCCTATTGTTCCGTGGGTAAATTTAGGGCCAGTGGCCGCAATCCCCATATGGAAGGATTCCGGATTTCCAACATCGGCCACTCTTACAATTTCCACTCCCAGCTCATCGGTCGTAGCTGTAAAGGGCTTTGGTGTTCCATTAATATCTAACACTCCTTTCCAGCGTGCCCAATAATTTACTGCTCCTTCGGGAGTTCCTAAAAATCTCGTATGGGTCAGATCGTCTACCTGCTCAAAGCCTGTATAGCTTTCTTCCATTGATCCTGTAATTGATCTATCTTTTCCATGAAGACTAGGCGAATATCTTCCCACCAAAAGAGGGTTACCGTTTGCGTCATTGATCGGTTGATTTTTCTCATCAAAGGCTCCGGTGTTGCCGCCAGGCGTTGAATAGCCTTCTATTCCATAATAATGAGGACTGCCAGATTCATCATAAACAATGCTTGGTTCTTGAGAATCCTTTATTCTAAATACCCATGCCATATTTTGATGGTTTATTTCGGAATCTGCATCGGTAAGATGACCGGCTATCCTGAAGCCTTGAAGATTTTCCCATGATCCATCCGGGAAGGAAGTATTTGATACAGAGGGGAAAATATCACCTGTTTTAAGACGCAAAATACTGCCCGGACCGGCAAAATCAGGTTGTACCGCGCCGCTTGCTATATTTGTTACGTTAAAGGCCAGTCTATCATTTGCATTCTTCGTAGAATAAAAAACTCCCCCTTGATCTTCAGGTCTTAAGAGGGCCATCGTTGCCGGGGCCTGGGAAATCCCGCCACCTTCCTGTCCTTCCTTAATAAAGGGAGAGTTAGGGGACCAATAGGTGCCCTGTCCGGTCAGATACCCGTTGACCATCTTCAAATTGCCCAATGCATACGTGGACGTCCCTCCATCATTCTGCTTTATCCCATCAACACTGGCCGCTTCTACGGTCGCGATCCCGGCAATGCCACCTTTGACCGTTATGCCTGTTTGAGGGATAGATAATCCTCCCTGAAAATTATTATGGATAAATGATGGGACGCCTGCGTTGATCGATACATTCTTGTCAAAATTTGTATCCAGAATATCTATTGATACATTTTCATGGCCGCTATATGTCGCTGACACTGTCTGTGATAAATTATAGGCGGCATCTTGCACCGCTCTATTGCCTGACAAATTACTCAATGACAATACCGATTGGCTCCCGGGTCTAATTAGTCCATCAAGAGCATTGGCTTTCTTAAGATTTGCTTCTACCGCTTTGAGCGAATCAGGGTCAACGCCATTAAATCTCATCCATCCCATATCACTCGCCGCTGTTTGCCATGATTGTTGTTGCCTATAGGTTGGTTTATACGGCCTATGAGGCGTCCCGTAACCAACTGCCAAATCCGCATTATAACGGTCTTTGAAAGCCTGTATGGCTTTAAGTCCTGCGTCGTGCACGGAACCTAAAAAGTCATTGACTGCCCCTGTTTTGAACACATGGAGTTTGCCGGCACGAAAATCTGTCCCCTCTACGGACAAATTTTTAGTCAATTGAAAACTATTATCGTATGCGCCATTCTGTTCAACAATTCCTTCGAAACCTTTTCTATATTCCTTCCCTTCTATTGAAACATTGGCGCTATTCATTATTCTTGTCTGCTTGAAATTCACTGTCGGGGTCTTGTCTCCAAAGAACCCAAGGTCAGGGTCAATATAAAAATACGCTGACTTATCCGCACCGCTGCCCCATACCTGCAAAGAAGGATTGCCGGTCTTCTTTATCTCCTTCTCTTCAAAACCAAGCCAATATCCCAACGGGCCCGGTATACCTGAGAAATAATCAACGGACTGATCTTTATCCTTATAGACCATTAATGGATTATCTTCTGTCCTATTCCTGACATCCAGTCTGGTCCCTGCTAATCCATCCAACGATGTCAATGTTCCTCCCAGCCCTATCCCCAACCCCAATCGTCCGGATGCTTCTTCCACCCAGCCCAATGGCTTTCCATTATTAAGTGTCGTGTCAGGGATCTCGATGGATGGGTTCTTACTTAAAACCAAATCCGTATGATATAGTTCCTTCATTCTCTGCTCAAGCGCGCCCGGTATATATTTTAGGACAAGTTGAAGACCTAAATTTTTGGCCTGATCTACCAGGCCCGCCGGACTGCCTGCACTTGGTGGTTGATTGTGCCTGAACACATCTATAAATTCCCCATCCGCTGTCTGGATACCAATAGACAAGGTTTGAAGCTTTTCATCCCATTTAGGATTCACGACAGTAGCCAATTGCTGCCTGCCCTCTTTAAGATAAATCGCCTTATCCGATAAATTAAAATTCGCGTTTATGTCCGTATTCACCGGCGTAAATGCTTGGTTTACTACTTTTGGCTGGCCGTCTTCTCCGAGATTTACTTCGTTTTTGTCATTATGTTCATACGTTAGGATATTTTTCCACTCGCTTCCGATCTTCTGCATGCCCAAGAAATAGATCGGGCTTTGTCCATTTTGCAACTGCGCGTATTGGGCCACTATCGGTTCATTGAAAATAGACCTTGTGCCTTTATAGGTGGGGGCCCATGAGCCGTCTACTTGCTTGTCGGACTGGGTAAAATTAAGTCCCCACTTACCGTCTTTCTGGACATAAGAGATGCCTCCCTCTTGATCTCTTAATGCGCCGTTCAAATAGAATGGCACTCCCTGCCCTGGCTGAGGAGAATCGAAAGTATAATGTTGGAAACTAAACACATCGGGTTGGGCCTGGCCGCCTGAGAAAGGATGGTAACTATCAATTTTTACCGGTATCCCCTGAGGAGAAATAAATTGATCGACGAAGTGGGATGATGTTGGGCTGATCGTAACACTCGTATTGGGATTGATGCTGATCTTGCCTTCGCCGCCCCCTGCACTTAAAGGAAATGATGCCCATAATAGCGGTTGATCCCTGATTGAAAGCCCGCCAGCATATCCCCTGGTAGTAGGATAGGGACTGCCGTTTATCTCTGCAGTAGCTTCAAATGGAATATTGCTGTTGAGGAAATCATTGGCCTTGATATCAACATAGGTCCCATAACTGCTGGGGGCCGCACTGCCAGGTATCAAAGGCGCTTTCCAGGTATACCATCCTTCATTTAACGCAGGATCTGTTAGGTTAAAGGTAAATCGCATTGAGCTTGGCAAGGTTGGATTTAATCTCAAGAAAACCGTCGCAGACGCATCATCTATTTTATTGTCGTTTATTAATTTGATCTCTTGATCATTCAATCCGAAATGACCGTCTCCGTCCTTAAGTTCGAATTTCTGCCAATCAGTTGCCGGGTTCTTTAACAATTCATCTTTTATTTGCGCGGCATAATTCCCTGAAAGATATTTGGCCGTATCTAACTGCGTATGCGTTTCTATAATTGAGCCAATTTGCTGTTTCCAGCCCTTATCGAGATGTATTTGCGTCGAGAATTGACCCGCGCCGCCATTGGGGAGAAGTCCTCGTTCGTCTCTCTTCCAATAAATCAATCCTGGGCCGCCCTCTCCTTCCATCGGTGTTGCTCTCCATTGCCTACCCCAACTCGTCAAGACCGGCAGATTATCCGCGAGCATCGCCTGGGGCGCGTTTGGATCATTCAAGTCTGCTACTGCCCTCGGAATAAAATCGCGAGCACCTTCATCCTGCCATGCTGAACGAAAGCCCATGTTCCCTTCATTCAAACCTGTGACCTCAAAGGAGAAAAGCCCATTGATAATCCCTTTTTCATCCCTCTGGGGCAATCCTGCTGTCGTAAAATATTTTCCCTGAACTGTGTCATACGCCATCGCAGTCCAATTAGTATGCGGTTCTATAATTGTTGGCGCGCCAGCACCTGTCCCTGCCTCTGCGGGAGCGGCTGGATTATTTGATCTTATTGTCCTTGCCCAATCCGCATTAAATCCTCCATTTGATCCTTCAAGAAATATCTTCCCCTGCGCGGTATCTAGTCTTACAGCGTTTAAATTCGCTGTGCCTAATGACAGGACGGGCTCTAGTTTTCCGGCCGGTCCTATGGGTGAGATGCCTTTCTTGATCAGATCAACGGTAGATAATTTAGCCCCTGTCGTCGGTGACAAGGCGCTTCCCGTAAAAAATCCGGAGGTAGAATATTCATGGGTGATCTCTGCGTTCAATAATGGATCCCTGTAAGTTTCCGTAGTTAATGCGGCGGTGGGTGTTTTATTAAATGTTTTTATATAAACCCCGTCGCCAAAAAATCTTCCTTCTTCGCCGATCGTAATGGCCCCTGATTGTCCCTTGATATGCCCCAAGCCTACATCTATGTGGCGATCCGCATCGTGGGAAAAATGAATAGCGTTGATCGGACTATAATATCGATACCCTTGACTTTTGTCCGTGGCCAATCTCAAGGTGGGGGTCCTGTTCCATACAGCCCCTTTGCTATACATCGGTGAAAAATCCCCACTGTTAAATTCCGTTAATCCTGTCCGTGGATCAATGCCTGCCTTTAAGAGCAGACCACCCACCCCGAAAGATAAGTTAATATCAGATCCTCGTCTGCTAACTGGTTTGATCCAGTCTAAGACAACCCCTTGACCTGAAACACCCTCCCCTGAAGATCCTCCGCTCGTCCTTTCCAATAAATGCGAAATGCTAAATAGATACATTTTCGGTGTCAATAATTTCAACGAGCCGTCTGCCTGGCGCTCGGCAATGAAATCCCTTAAAGACCTGTTTATCTCAAAATTGCCTTCGTTATCCCTGATCACTCCGTTGATGATGGGCCGTCCGTCCATGTCTATTAATCGCTTTAATCCTTTGGCTGTTTCATTGAACGTCCCTAATGCCAAACTTTTGTTAAACGTATTCAAAACATTATTCTCAACATAAGCCCCTCTTTCATCATATTCATTGCCGTGAACAAGAAGCTTGAGGGACCTTGGCCCTTGACTATCTTCCCATGTGCGATTAACATTAAGACCTGTTATATCGATCATGCGTTCCGGTAATGCTATGCCGTTACTCCATTGCTGTTCTTCCGCAAGACCTGGCCCGGCATAAATTCCGTTGAGCAAGAGCATTCCTGCGCCATTGAGGATATATCCCGAATTGGTATGGACCCCTGCAAATTTGATCCGTTTGCCTACCAAGTCATCAAAATCTTTTTGATCTATCAAGGCGCGATGGCTCTCAAGATGCACCTTGCCTCCCAAATTTTCATTGGTGACCGCATGGCCGTTTAACATGGACCAAACAAAACCATTGGTAATATAATTCTTCACAACCTTACCTGAGAACGGGTCCTGGCTTCTTACGTCCCATAATCCTCCGATGGGCTTGCCGTCCTGTCCCATCCCTAAATATCGACTGGAAAGATTTATCCTTGCCGGCTTGCCATTTTGGTTGATCAAGAATCCATTTGAAAATCTGGTGATCTGGTTTGCATTAAAGGTGCTTAAGAAATTCATGCCGTAAACAGGAAGTGACGGCAGGGCGGAAGATTGGCCCTGTTGAGCTAATTCCTCTGCTGATTTATGGACGATCCCTCTTTCAATGACCGGCGCAAAGGGGGAGAAATAATTGTATTTACTGCTGTCCATATGTGCTATCTCTCCCTCTTGGCCTAATTTCTTTAACCGGGCATTTTCCAAGTCTACTTGGGCATCGTATTTTTTATTAATATCTCCGACATTCCAAGCCTTGTCCGGCGCTCCGGCCTTTGTCAGGTCATAAATACCTGTCCGTCTCGTATCTTCAATCATTGTACCCGCGGGAGATTTTGTCACTTCTCCCTTAAAAGCGGTGACCGCAACACCGAGCCCTGAAGGCGAATTGGAAAGAGGGATGAGCTGTATTCTTTGACCCTGATGAAGACCAGCAAACATATCTATAGGAGTAGAACCTTTTTCATGAGGATTTGAAAAAGAAAGGTTCATGTCTAAAACATCCACCTGCTTGCCTGAAGTTTCTTCTTGCCCGTCCGTCCTAATGTGTTCCACGGCTACTTGAGACATATTTCCACGCCAGGCAACGCCCGCGGGTAAATTTCCGCCTGCTTCATTGGGATTGAAACCACCACCTGCCTGTTGATTGTTGTCGGCAAGTTTGGTATTGTCTCCGCTTATTTGTTCGACTGAAACATTGGTGAGTTGATACTCCCCGTTGATCAACGGAGCATTTAAAGGAATTGCCCCCAGCGTAAAACCTGCCCATTTATATAAAAGCTTTTGTATATTAATGCCTTCGGATGTTGCCGTTACCTGCTCTCCTTTTGAATTGAGATAAAAATACGTCAAAAATTCGCTGACGCTTTTGTCTTTGTCTTGAGGAATAATTACTGATACTCCGTTAGCTAATTGCGCCCGAGCACCAGGTCCCTGGGCATACCCTGGAGCATCCGTGCGGTATACGCTTTCTAATTGCGGGATCAAATCACCAATGGCCCCTCCATTTTTCTGATAAACACCCATTGCCACCACCGGGAGATTGCCTTCGGGGCCAAAGTATGTTTGTGCTTTGGCGATCCAGTTCGTACCCGTGATCGTTTTATCTTTATTGTTATAGATGCCCACATCATTACACGTCGGACAATAAGCATAGACCAGGTCTTTTTGTGCTTGTTGCGGGTCTGCGACTTTAAATGTTAAGACATCCGCCAAAGGATTCTTACCACTCTGTGCTGCGTATGATTTTCCATTGATGACGGCGCTGGTGACATTTAAGGCTGGAAGCTTATCGTTAATTAAATTTACCTTTGCCCCGATCTGGTTTGCATTGCCGATATTAAGATCGATCCCGTTAAGACCTGATCCCGCATTGGACCACACCCTTGATTTCTCAAACTGTTGGGCTAATTCAGGTTTTACACCGGCATGCACGGCAACAGAAACTTCATTGAAAAGATTGAACCACGTGTCCCTGGTCTCGGGTGATAAATTTGCTTTATCCGCGATCGCTCCTCCCAAATTAAGCAAAGAAGCGTATGTGCTCCCCACATTCTTAGGATCAAAGAAACCTGTCGTTCCATTTGCAAAATGAATTGTCACCACATCCGGACCGCCTGCAGGAAGAGAGGCGTTTGATCCGATCAACAAGGTCCCTGCTTTTTGGGAAACGCCTATCGGGGAGCTACTAAGTGTTTGAACACGGCTTATCGTTGGTATTAGAAAATCAGCGGCACTGCCGGTTTGATTCACCGGGCCTGCCGCTACATTAATATTAACCGTTTCTCCTGAACGGACATTGATATCATGCGTCCCCCCTGTCGTGCTGCCGCTGCCGGTAATATTTAAAGTGCCGCCCGGCGCAACATTGATGTGATAGATCGTCCCGTTGATACTAAAATCCCCATTAGAAATTATCGACCCTTGATTGTTCACCGTGACCGTTGAATGTAGCCCAAGAAAATTTCCATTGGAACTCATGCTGCCATCGTTATGGATAATGAGATGAAAAGGATCTGTCCTGATCTTTCCGCCTGATACCATGCCGCCACTATTGCTAATGTCAAATGTGTCGTCGCGGTCAGCTGTTACCATCGCCGTTGAGAAATTAGTGCCTGTACTGTTATTAAAGATATTGGCTAGTCCAGACTGAGGCATTGATTTGTCTATGAACCCATTCCCACTAAAACTAAAATTCCCCGAATTTATAACCAAAAGGCTTTTCTGTGGTGCTTGTAACGGTGCCAGCTGAAGCGGAGAAGCTGGAAGCGGCGCAAATATCCCGCCGGGATTAGGCGAGGTATCTGCCGGCGGTTCGCTCGGCATATTCTCGATCCCCGGCCCTCCGTTGTCATCCTTAGGAAAAATGTAATAATTTGGATTGGGCGCATTTTTGTCAACATCATTTAGCGGGGAAAAGATCAATGGGGAATCCAATAAAGACATGTCCCAATGAACAGGGGTCATCGGAGGAAGTGCTGGCTGCTGTTCTGCAGGAGAAAAAGTCTTGGGAATATAGAAATTATCTATTTCTTTGTCTTCTCCCTTCATATTTACACCATGCCAAGAACCATCTTCCACTTTACCGATAAATAAACTGGTTTTTCCATCAGCGCCTGGCAGTGTTTCAAAACGGAAATCCGCAAACCCTATATTCGTCAAGAACGCATTGCTGTCCGCAGGATTCCCGGGTAAGGTTAATCCTTCAGGCATTTCATGAGCCAATATCGAACCCAAATTATAAACACTATCATTATCACTAGCGCTTAATTGACCGTCCAGATACGCGGGGCTTATGCCTGGTGCGCCTATCAAGCGTGATTCAAGCGCGGAGAGGACAAGCTGGTCGTGCAATTGGCCGTTTGTCAGCGCCGGTGTTGCCGGCATATATTCAATCAGACCGCCGATAGAGCGTTGCGGCTGATTGTACGACGGCACATTGTTCTTCTTCATTTCTTTTTGCATATTATCAATGCCGACCGCCCATGTTGCATCCCCGCCAGCCATTTCATCAAGGACATCGGAATAAGATACAAAATCATTAACTGAATTAAATGCCCCGTTCCCATTGATCAATGCCTTGCCTGCAAATTCAGAACTAAAATTCCCGAGCTCTGAAGGGATATAGGTATTAATAGGAGTTAGAACTGTTGTGTATCCTCCGGTATTCGTTGGGCTCATGCTTGTTGAGGCACCTGCCTGAATAGGACCCAGTAACGCCAACTTAAATCTATCCATCCACGTACTATTGTCACTGACCCCATCACCGGGAAGCGTCGCCATTACTCCGGCAGATAATACGCTGGATGCAATTAAGGACACCCCCTGAAATTCAGCTTGCTCGTAGGTGTAATTATTGCTGTACGCAGGATTATTTTGAGCCTTCTTTTCGTTGTACTTACCGATCACGCTATTTTCCAGCATTCCCATCCCAAAAGTGAAAAGTCCTTGCACAAGGACTTGGGGCATGTTCACTTGTTGACCGGTAGCTGATTGGTAAGCTGCTGTGCCTAGACTGCTAAAACCAAGTCCAATAGCATTGGAAACATTGTCTACTGCTTTGACTTTAAACGCTTTTAAGGCAATAAGCCTCGCCGCGATGCTGGTTAATTGACCAGCAACCATCGGAAGAAGGTCATTAAATGATAGTCCAATAGCTGTCGAAAAGCTCACCGGCTTAAATGTGTTAGCCGTATTCACCGCAAAAGTATCTGCGACGGTTGGGTTGCTTGGTCCGAAGACCTGTCCATTGGTGCTAACTTGAAAAACTTGCGGGGTGGTTTCTATAACTGTTATCTGCCCTGTAGCATCACTTGGCACAGAAGCATAGGTGGGGACGGTGCCATAGATAGAAATATAATCTGTATAAGATAACTGTGATTGCTGAAAAGCTATTTGTTGCCCTGTGCTAACAGCTGTTGCTTGCGCCTGAAGGGATGAATATCCTTTGCTGATCGCATCTTTAGCGGTGTCCATTGTTGCTTGTGCCGTGGTATCACCGACTTCTTGGGAGTTTGAATAATATTCATATTCTGCCTGTTGACTCCAGCTCTGCGTGGTCACACCTTTATCCGCATCATACTGAGCTATTGCTGCAGTATCGTATGCCTGATCTTGCTGGACTTCAGTTGCATCTGCAGGAAGAGCATAACGAGCATCATCACCTGCGTCTTGGGCCGCTGGGTCATTATTTCCAGCAAACTGGCCAAGAGCGTTTGCATTGTCCGTACTGATCTGCTGCTGAGCTGCATTCTGCGAATTAGTTTTTCCCAAACCAAAATATTGGCCGAAGGTAGTGCCTAAGGTATTGTCTGATATAGAGGCCACTGCGGCGACGGCGAGTTGTGAGGCGACGGCATTGGCGATCATGCTGACGCCTGATTCAAGGATTTGATTGGTATCACTACACGTCTGTTTGCTGGGAGGACAAAAGGCATTGTCGACCATTTTAGTTACTTGTAATTCCACCACCCCTTTTAACAAACCAAAAGCAAAGCCAACAACGAGGGCTTTGGTGGCTTCAGCCGCTGCATTGGCCGCAAAAGCGCCCGCGGCAAAGTTATAACTACCGGCAAGATTTCCCATGGCCACTGCCGCCGCCGCATCAATCGCTGTTCCTAATATAAAGGCCTCGTCGGCGCTGCATCCTTTTCTCATCACACAGAGCGTTTCCAGCGTCTGAGTTAATTGGGAAAGTTCCAGGGTAAAAACAGCATAATCCATCGCCAATCCAGGGCCATGGCTTAAGAACGGTGACATTTTTCCGACGGCTGTTCCTAAGGAAGTCAGATTAGTATCAAGGCTGGCGCTTGATCCAAAGAATGAGCCCGCGGCTGAACCTATGTCCGTACTTATGCTCGCGGCTCCTGCTGATACATCTTCGCCAATATCTGCAGCGGCATATCCGAGCGTATCCCCGATACTCTCCCCTGCTTGAATGCCTTGCGTGACATCTGTAACAAAATCCTCGATAGATAAGATGATGGTATTAACAATAGTTTCAATGGTGTCCACGATCGTGTTGATCACGGTTACGATCGCCCGTACAATGGAAACAACAGCGTTAACTATTGATGACAAGGCTGTAACAATGGGTGAGGCGGCCGCGGCAATTTGCGCGGCTACTGTCCCTACTTGCACGGCGGTTGCTGCTGTGTTCACTACTGGTGCAGCTACTGAAGCTCCTTGTGCGGCTGTGGAACCTGCTTGCGCTCCGGGCAACGCGGCGCTGAGTCCTGCTAAAGCAATGGAAGCAACCCAAATACAGATCTGCAAAGTCAATTGAGATTTGGAGATCAGTCCCGGTAAACTTTGGGAAAGGTCGCGCCACTTGTCCCCCCAGACATAGGCTTGGATGGCTTCGGGGACGAGTTGGTATTTTATTGATGTGTCTGGATCCCCGACAGAAACATTCGGGGATGACAATTCTTTTTGGTTAGGTGTTTTGGCGAAGACGAAACCATCGGTATTATTTAGGAAAGCTTCTTGATCAACAATGCGCGGGAATCCAAGGTCGGAATAATAAACTTTTCCGTCCACTGCTTTTTGGACCGTGACAAAATGCTCATCCTTGAAATGCGCGATGAAGGGTGTCTGTAATTTAAGTTCATCTTGGGCGGCTACTTTTAAACTCTGATAATCAAGGCCGAGTGCTTTGGCGGTTTTGTTAATGGCAAAAAGGGTTGTCTTTAATTTTGGCTCACCGATCTTGATAATATCTGCCATGATATCCACTGACAGGGTCATCACCGCAATCTCGTTTAAAGAGCGCTTGGTGCCGTTTGCATCTAAAATATCTTTTAAGGAATAAATTCCGCAATTGAGGACATTGAGATTCGGGGTATTTAACCATTTGGTGATCTGGGCGATCTTGGCTGCGGTGAAGGTGGTTTTGGTGTCGATTTGCAAAAATCTTTTTGTTGTGTTTGGATCCCCGACAGAAGCATTCGGGGATGACATTCCTTTATCATTCGGGGATGACATTTCTTTATCATTCGGGGATGACGATGGAGTTATGTCTAATTGCAAACGAAGTTTGGGTTTATCCTGGATCTGCTTGAGTAAATATCCCAAACTACCGGACACTTGAACGGCGGGTTTTGCCATTGGCAAGCTTGCATCTTGCATCGCAAACGAGGGTAAATTCCGGTAAAGAATCGCTGGATTATAACCAAATGCCCAGCTGATCTGGTCGGGGATAAAGGTGGCTAAAACAATGATGGCCACAACCTTCATCCACTTGTTAAAACGGCTGATAAACGGGGAACTTGTTACTGCGGGAATGGGAAGGATTTGTTCAGAGGGATCCACAGCTTTATCTTGGGCGTCTGAAAAAGGCAGCCCTGGCTTTGTTTCATCAGCTGTGTTTTGCAACTTTTCAGTCATGTATTTTTTATTTTTTACTGGTTTTGTTTGTTAACAATTGAAGTATAACATATTATATACAGATAGCAAATTTGGGTAAAAAAAGTAATTTACTTAAATATAATAATTCCATATAGTTATGTCCCTAATAAAATTAATTTGAAAAAAAATATTTTATTTTGTTTTAATTATATAGATTTAATAATTTTGAATTATTAAGGTTGTGTGAGATTTACAAAAAGGTGGTTTTTATCACTGTATTAGGCGTTATTAATATTTTTAAGTTGTTTCTGGATTCCCGCTTTCGCGGGAATGACATAATAAGTTACTGGAATGACAGAATAAGTTGCGGGAATGACAGAATTAGTTGCGGGAATGACAGAATTAGTTGCGGGAATGACAGAATAAGTTGCGGGAATGACAGAATTAGTTACGGGAATGACAGAATTAGTTACGGGAATGACAAAATAATCAGAATGGACATTAAATTAAACGAGAATACGCATCAGAATGGACATTAATTAAGATGTTTTCATGAATATGTTGTAATTTCCATTCTGAATGGATTCCCGCTTCCGCGGGAATGACATCGGTTTTTAGTGGGCGAGGTTTTTTAGGGGGTTGTTTTGGAAGAAGTCTAGGAATACAGGGCCGGCTACCAGGATTGTGACCACCGGGAAGATGAAAAATAGTAGCGGCAGGAGCATTTTTAGGGGGGCTTTTAGGGCCATGGCTTCGCCCCTTCTAAAGCGGGCTTCCCGCATATCTTCAGAAAGGATGTTTAAAGCGTCAATAACCGATGTTCCCATGCGGTCAGCCTGGATCAGGGTGCGGGAAAAGGTTGACAGGTCCGGCAATTCGAACTTGCGGGCCAGGTCCCTTAACGCGTCTCTTCTTGGCTTGCCTACATTGATCTCCTGCATCATGTTCTTTAGCTCATCATTGATCACGGTAGGG
>CAZASA010000066.1:8059-12906 GCA_964487685.1 uncultured Planctomycetales bacterium | reverse complement strand
GATTCAGGGGCCACGATCAGCAGGTCGCGTATACGCACATAGGCCACCCCTAAATGCTGTTTTTTAAACAAAACATGATTGATGATCCGTCCCTGATATAATTGCTGTTTGACAATGGCATCATCACCCCAATGATGGAATAACTGGCCTAAGAGCTCTGCTATCCTCGTCGAGAATGTCAAACGCATGGTCACAAAGACCTTATACGAATTTTCATTGCGGTAAACCGCCACTGAAACCTCTTTACCCAGGAATCTCTTGATCAACGGATTGTTCCAGAACTTATCCAGCTCTTTTTGCAGGTACTTTAAATCACTAATATCCTTATTTGAAAAATTATTACGATGCAAGACATCAGGCAAATTGATCGCCGCCAGGTTCCGGCCCAAATCCGAATTGACCAATTGGTTGACATGTTCTTCCAGGTGATCAAGGCGAACAAAGATCAATGGATGTGAGGGCAAAACCCTCACGACGGCCAATCCCGGGCGCTGGCACCAGATCCAAAATGCCAGCAGGAATACCAAGGTTATATTGATCGTCCAGATAATTTTATTTTTCATATCAGATCCTAAAGAATTTTTTTGCGTTGGAATTTAAAATGGATAAGGCCTCTTGCTCGTCTGCCTTTTTTAATTGGGACAAGGCCTTCCATGTTTTTATCACGTCCTTGGGTTCGGCCGTATAAGAAGTTTCACCTTCTTTGAAATTCACCGGCGAATCCGTTTCGATCAGTATCCGCTCCAGCGGCGCATGGGCCATGGCTTTCTGAGATTCGGGGCTATACGCAACACTGGGGCTCGTTGACACATAAAAACCAGCCTCGAGGACCTGGTCAAGGATATCCAGCGGACCGCTGTACCAGTGGAACAAGGCACGCTTCACCTTTGACTCCCGGGCCATGCTTAAACAATCCCGCCATGCCCCGCGGCTGTGAATGACAATGGGCAGATCAAATTCATTGGCCAAGCTTAAATGAAAACTAAAGGAGTCTTTTTGTTTTTGACGCTCCACCTCGTCTTTACGTACCCATTTATACCAATAATCCAATCCGGTTTCCCCGATGGCGCGGGCTTCTTTGATATGCGCGCGCATGAAATCATAGGCCAACTGTTGTGATTCAGGTTTAACCAGCCCCGGATGGATACCTAAACTTAAATGGACCTTGGGCTCTTGATACTGGCCGGTAATGGCCATCAAATTTTTCATCGAAGCCAAATCCACACTCATGGCCACAATATCACTGACACCGGCTTCATGGGCCCGGGCTAAAGCGCCTGGCAGGTCCTCAAGCTGATCGATATGCGCATGAGAATCTATAATCATTTACTATCAATAATAAAGGTCACGGGCCCGTCGTTGATCAAGGAAACATCCATCATGGCCCTGAACTGCCCGGTCTGGACAACGGACTTCGCGGCCTTTAATTGCTCCACAAAATAATTATACAAAGTTTCGCCTTTAACAGGGTCAGCGGCTTCGTCAAAAGAAGGCCTGCGTCCTTTATCACAATTACCATACAAGGTAAACTGAGAAACTACCAGGAATTGGCCACCGGCCTCTTGTGCCGATAGGTTCATCTTACCTTGCGCATCTTCAAAAATGCGTAATTCCCCAACTTTCTTGACCAGGTGATCAGCTGAGGCCTGAGTATCGTCGCGGGCTATCCCTAGAAAAATCAACAGGCCTTGGGCTATTTGACCTACTACTTGGCCCGCCACCGTAACTTTTGCTTCTTTAACCCGTTGAATGACTACGCGCATATATAATACTCTAATTTAATTTATTAATTATAGAGGGCACTCAAGTAAGCGTCAACAAATTTGACAAGGCCTTTGCTTTGTGTTACAAAAACATTAATGGATCTCAAAGAACTTCTCACCCAACATGCCTTCCCACAGTCTGTCATTGATGTTTTGACAGCTTCAGGGGTGACTGCTTTGTACCCTCCGCAGGTAGAGGCCATCCGCAAAGGGGTATTGGACAAGAAAAACCTGGTCCTGGCTGTGCCTACGGCCGCCGGCAAGACCTTGATCGCTGAGCTTTGCATGCTTAAGTCCATCCTTCAATATGGCGGCAAAGCCTTGTATATTGCCCCCTTAAAAGCCCTGGCCAGTGAAAAATATAATGACTTTAAAAAGAAATACGAAGCTCTTGGCATCAAAATTGGTATTGCCACCGGAGATCTGGATTCCCCCAGCAAATATTTGGACCGTTATCAGATATTGATCGCGACGGCCGAGAAAGTCGATTCTATCCTGCGTTCAAAGGCCGGCTGGCTCATCAACTCCCTTTCGGTGATCGTCCTGGATGAAGTCCATTTTATTAACGATGAAAGCCGAGGTCCCACCCTTGAGATCCTCATCGCCCGCATCAAACAATTAAAACCGGACATCCAAATCCTGGCCCTAAGTGCAACGATCAGTAATGCCGACGAGCTGGCCGGCTGGCTGGATGCTAATCTGGCCTTGAGCCATTGGCGGCCTATCCCGCTTAAAGAAGGCGTCTATTTTAATGAAAAGATCATGTTCAATAATGATTCCATCCGCCTGGTCAAGGAAGAAGAAGATGAAGACCTCAATAAGCTCGTGATGGACACGCTTCGCGGTGACGGCCAGGTTTTGGTTTTTGTGAATTCCAGGCGCAGTGCCCAGGCCTCGGCACGGGAATTGTGTCACTCAGTCGTGACCATCCTTAGTGACGACGAAAAAAAAGTACTCTCTGCTTTGGCCAATGAGATCAGCGAGGACCATTCTGCCACCAAGATCTGCAAAAAATTAGCCGAGATCATCAAATGCGGCTGCGCCTTTCACCACGCGGGGCTGACACCCAAACAACGGCACTTAATTGAAGACCATTTTAAAAGGAATTATATCAAGGTGATAAGCTCAACCCCTACCCTGGCTGCCGGTGTCAATCTTCCGGCCAGACGGGCCATCATCCGGGATTGTAAACGCTATGCCAGCGGTTTGGGCTCGGTATATATTTCCATATCAGAATATAAGCAATGCGCCGGGCGGGCCGGACGTCCTCAATACGACGATTACGGGGAAGCAGTGCTCATGGCCAAATCTTTTTCCGAACAAAACACTTTATATGAACGATTTATTTTATCCAAACCCGAACCTGTGACTTCAAAATTGGGCTCAGAAGCGGCCCTGCGCATCCATATCCTCTCTTCCATCGCGGCAGGTTATGTGCATGATATCACGAGCATGTTTGAATTCTTGAACCACACCTTCCTTTCGTATCAAAAGCAGGGAATAAATCTGGTCAGCTTAGTCAGTGATATTTTTGATTATCTGCATAAAAACGGTTTTATCGACAAAAGCGGCTTTAAATATTTCACCACCCCTTTTGGCAACACTACCAGTCGTCTCTATATCGATCCCATGACCAGCCTCATCCTGCGTGAAGGCCTGACCAAGATCCATGAAGGTAAATCATTCTCGACATTCGGGCTTTTGCATATGCTCACCTGCTGTCCTGACAGCGAGTTGTTAAATGTCGGCAAGACCGATTATGAGGAGCTGGAAAGTCTAAGCCAAAAACTCGAGGATGAATTGATCATTTCACCCAATAATCTGCCCATGCTGCAGGATGTTTACACGTATTATGCCACGCTTAAGACCATGTGGTTGTGGTCACGCTGGATCGACGAGGAAAAAGAAGAAGTGATGTGCGAAGATTTTAACGTCGGGCCCGGCGACATTTACCGTCATGTGGAATCCGCCGGATGGCTGATGCACGCCGCAGGCATGATCGCCCAATTGCTGCACTACAAACAATTGACCTTTGAATTGGAAGCCTTGCGCCTGCGGGTGCGTTACGGGATCAAGAAAGAATTGTTGGAATTAGCGAGCCTGGAAGGGGTTGGCCGCATCCGGGCGCGCGTTTTATTTAAGCACGGCTATCAAACCCTCGAGAACCTAAAACCTGTCACCGCCGATCATCTGGCAGGCATTAAAACCATCGGCAAATCCCTGGCCCAAAGCATCGTGCAGCAGATCCACCATCCCACCATCAAAAAATTCACCGCCAAACCTCATTCCTTCACCCATGTCGATACCGACCCTGTCGCTGAGATCACGGAAGTTTGGACGGATTAAAAACATAAGGGCCGACACAAGGTCGGCCCCTACGAATCCTCTCCTTGAGGTCGACCCTACGAATCCTCTCTTTGAAGTCGATTCTTGCGAATAAAATGAATCGGGACCGATGAAAGAATGAACTTGCATCGGTATTGTATTGGAATTATTATTTAAAAATATGGCCGAGAAACCGTTTAACAATAACAAAGATGTTTCATTTCCCTCTCGTCAAGGACCGCGTCTTTCAATGTATGATTATTCAAGCGCGGGGTATTATTTTGTGACAATTTGTACGCGCCATCGGGAATGTTTGTTTGGTGAGATCATTAAAGACGCCATGTCTTTAAATGTTGCCGGACAAATGGTTGCATCTGTATGGTCGGATATCCCTAAGCGATTTGATCAACTTTCGCTAGGTCCATTCGTTGTCATGCCAAATCACATACATGGAATTATCATTTTGAAAAATGGTATTGGCGTAGGGGCCGACCTTGTGTCGGCCCGTCCTTGCCTCAGCCGTGTGGTCCAAGCTTTCAAATCTACCAGCACCAATGAATATATTCGCGCAGTTAAGCAAAAAGGATGGGACAAATTTGATAAAACTCTTTGGCAAAGATCGTTTTATGACCATGTGATACGCAACGAACAAGACTTGTCGCGGATCCAAGAATATATTTTGAATAATCCTTTACGGTGGGCGATGGATGAAGAAAATCTTAACCGGGATACCGGGCCGACACAAGGTCGGCCCCTACG
>CAZASA010000066.1:0-7959 GCA_964487685.1 uncultured Planctomycetales bacterium | reverse complement strand
ATAAAAATAAATTATCCTTCCCGATGGCACATGGTCGCTCCAAGCGGACAAGGTGTCCGCCTTCCGGGCCGACACAAGGTCGGCCCCTACGATAAAAATAAATTATCCTTCCCGATGGCACATGGTCGCTCCAAGCGGACAAGGTGAATCCGCCTTCCGGGCCGACACAAGGTCGGCCCCTACGAAGAGAATAAATCAAGTCTTACGAGGGAGCTAGGGTTAATAGGTATTTCCAGCGTTGGGGCCAGGGTTTGGTGTGGGTGGCGCCTTTGACGATGGTGATCCGGTCATATCCGCGGTCGCCCTCTTCTTTGACGAAAGACCAGGCAATGGCATCGGGGACGACGGTGTCCCTTGAGCCTATAAAATGGCGCTGGGGAATATGGGATATTTCTTGGGCTATGACCATGGGATCCAGGGAGCCCTCAAGCGGATCTACCTTATGATATTGACAAAAGGCTTTAGGGTCTAAATTGCCGCCTATAGTCCGAATGGAGGCAACGTCGTTGCGTCTTGCGGCGACAAGGACGGCGATCGCGCCTCCGCCGGAATAACCGACTAATTCCACCTGACTTGCTTTGGCCGCTTCTTTTAATTGATCGATGGCCTTATTGAATGCATCGATCACTTCAGGCGCAAACCTGAGCTTGGACCAGTATTTCGAGTCACATTCCTCGATATCATCAATGGGATATTGCCCGGGCCTGCCGATATAGGCGACATTTTCTGCCGGGTCAAGGATGGCTAATCTTAACGCCAAAGGATTTGATGGTGTTGGGTCGCCTGAAAGCTCGTGGCGCGATTCCCAAGCCTTGCCATCGCCTTCGATATAGATCCTGATGCTGTCAGAGCCTTTGTTCAATCGTTGATAGCTTAATAGGGTAAAGTCACCGGTATTGATATACTCTTTGGTGAAATTTGCTTTGCGGGCGATATGATCGGCTAATGATGCTTTGTTCAAGAATGTCGAGCATCCAAGAACAGGCAAGACCCACAGGACTAATATGATCGTTTTGGCCAGTTGCATTAGAATTTATACCGCACCGTACCTGAACCATAAACCCCGACAAAACCATCCTTCAATTCTGCATCCAATTCACCGATCAAGGACATGTCGTTCATAAAATCAAATGTCAATTTGCCGCCAATATCAGCACCACTCTTGGCGGGTCTGGCGCCACTGGACGTAAATGAAGCCCCGCCGCCGGTAAACGAGGATGTGACTGTCATATTATCATTGATAATATCATATAGCCATTTGGCATGGACCTCAGGCGTCAAGAGGCCCCAGTCGCATTCTTTGACCGTAGAAATACTGGCCCCTAATCCGGATTCCAGGGTATCGTAACTCTGACTGGACACATTCAGGTCCAGGGAATTGGCATTGGTCTCTGTATAGCTTCCGACGGCAAGATGTGTGTACTGCAATGAGGCCAATGGGGTGATGCCCCAATGATCATCGAATTTAAACTTGTAGCCACCTCCTAAATAAGCGCCGTATTGCTGACCGTCATAACTGGCATCAGCGGTGCGATTGAGCGAACCGATACTGATATCACGCCTGCCATCATACCAATTCCAGGCAAAGGTGCCTGCCCCGTCGATAAAATACGGATGCTCTTCGCCCTGATAACCCGCATATATCGTACCCTGCCCGCTATTGATATCGGTGCTGGCATCGTTAATATCTGAATTGACCTGGCCATAAGCATACCCGCCGCTGACACCCAGGGTAAGATTGTCATTGATCAAATGGTCATACCCTACTACTGTCCCTGCATTCCAGGCGTTATATCCCTGGATCCCCTGAAGCGTGCTTTGATTAAGATAACTGCCGTAGGGTTTGGCCCACATTCCGCTAGCCTCATTCTCATCGCCTGAGGAAAATCCTGTTTCATCAAAAAATCCGCCTCCCGAATGATTGATCACACCTTCTGCTTTGTTAAGGGAATTGTTGATGATCTCTTGGCGGTCCAAGACATCCTGTACCCTGTCAAGTGTTGCTGAAACAAAATTATTCATGGACGCAAAACTATTATCCACGACACCCCTGTCAACAATTGGCCCCATGGTATTGAGCGCTGAGGTGATTTGTGAGGTGCTTGATAATGATTGAAGCTTCCCTAAAACACTCGACATATCACTGGATATGCTCTGGGGCGCATTATCCAGGACCGTACCAAGCGCACGGGCATTTGGATTATTGGCTGACGGAGTAAAGCCCTGCGTTGAGGAGACTAGATAAAGATTCCCGCCTGACTTCAAGGTTGAGAATCTAAGAATGGAACTACCGTAATTATTTATAGACGGCTGGTTTACTAAACTACTTAACCCTCCTGAATTGACTATCTCAAATTGCTCGTTATTCCTGATATATCCTTCACCTGTAAATGTCACATTCAGCGTACTGCCGCTAGATACCATCGTGGAGGCAGATGAAGCTGTGATATTACCGAAACTGCTCGGTGAGGCAATATTAAGGTCTAATATTGAACCTGAATCTTGTGTATACGAATTACTACCTATGGCAAGACTGGTTGTGTCAAGGGAGAGTGCCGCGCCGCTTTGGACTTCAACAGTACCTGTTCCCAAAGCACCAGGATTTTCGGCTTTAAGCGTTCCGCCGCTGACGATCGTCCCTCCAGTATAGGCATTGTCACCGGAAAGGGTCAAGGCATTGGTACTGGAAGAGCCCAGGGTAAAGCCGCCAGCGCCTGTGATGACACCTGCAAAAGTTTTATCAGCTTTTTGATTGACCGTAAAAAGCTGGCCTTCGTTATTGATGGTGTCATTGTTCGTCCCGCTCGTTGGGGTTGCGATCGCACCGCTTAGAGTACCCGTCGTGGTTCCGGCACCTGTGGCAAGGTCTACTTCGACATTGGTCCCGTCGCCGGTGTTCGGGTTGTTCACGGCAAGGGCACCCGATGTGGAGCCAAGTGCACCACTGGCGCCTACTACTAACGTACCGGCATTGACGATGGTGCCGCCGCTATAGCTGTTGCTTCCATCACTTAACGTAAGAGTCCCGGTACCGGTCTTGGTTAAACCGCCCGTTGAAGAGATCAAGCCGCTTAATGTCAAATCTGTCAAACCGCTATCGATTTGAAAAGCTCCAATGCCGCCCAAGGCCAACGTAAAAGGCATCGTACTCGATGTTGTTGTTCCTGTGTACTCTAATGTCCCGGTGGTATTGGAACTACTTCCTAAGGTCACGCTGGAATTATTCCCCAAAGGCCCGTCACTGCTCGCTCCATTAAAAGTCGCAATCGACAAGGTGCCGTTATCAACGGTCAGACCTCCGGTAAAGGTGTTGGTGGCACCTAATGTCAATGTCCCTGCTCCGTCTTTGGTGAGACTGCCGCCGCCGGTGCCAATAACACCATTCATAATAGTGTTGCCAGAGCCGCCGACTGTCAGATCTTCACCCGATCCACCAACGGTAGCAGAACTGCTTAAAGTTAATGAGCCGGCATCAGCATTGATGCGGGTGGCACCTGCGAGGGTGATCGCGCCCGTATAGGTGTTAGTACCCGAGACATTTTCAAGCGCCCCCTCGTTACTGCTGTAACCAGTGCCATCCAATGAAAGCGTGTTGGCAGCACTGATACCGCCTTGAAGCTGTAAGGTGCCCCCACTGGAAACTGTTGCACCGCCGGAGCCTAAAGCACTGCTATTTTGAATATTGACGATACCGCTGCTGACTGTTGTGGCACCTGCATAGGTATTGGTGCCGCTTAATGTAAGTGTACCAGTCCCCGAATAGGTCAGGCCGCTGGCCGATGATGTACCGCCGTTGCTCACAACGCCCAAGATATTGACATTGCCTGAACCGTTGATGACATCGATATAATTTGTTGAACTATTGCTTAACGCATAACCGGCAAAATTGACTGCTGTAGCCGATGTGGTGCCGCTGCCGTTATTGACCGTCAAGGTGTTGATCCCCGCTTGCGTATTGGTCATCTCCCCGCCGAAGGTCAGGGTATCTGCCCCATTTAAGGTCAGGGTATAATTTCCCCCATTGGTCACAGCTCCTGTCCCCAGGTTTAGGTCATTGCTGGCAGTCCCTGCTGAAGTACCAAAAGCGAAATTTCCGCCTAGTGTGATGGGATTGGCATTGGCAATGGTTTTGGCAGCACCACTAGTATTATTGATCGTGCCCCCGCTGATCGTCAAGGCACCAGCTGTTGCTCCCAAAGCTGTAGTGCTATTGATATTTAAGGAACCGGAACTTAGGGTCGTTCCTCCTGAATAGGTATTTACACCTGAAAGTGTGAGCGCTCCAGTACCGGAATAGGTCAAGCCGCTGGCCGATGATGTGCCGCCGTTCGTGACCGGACCGGTGATATTCACATTACCGGAACCATTAATAACATCGACGTAATTCGTCGAACTGTTACTCAACGCATACCCGGCAAAATTCACTGCAGTCGCCGACGCGGTGCCGCTGCCGTTGTTGACCGTCAATGTGTTAATCCCGGCCAGCGTGTTAGTCATGACACCGCCAAAGGTCAAGGTATCAGCCCCGTTTAAGGTCAAGGTATAATTTCCGCCATTGGTCACGGCGCCTGTCCCCAGATTCAGATCATTGCTGGCGGTACCCGCTGAAGTTCCAAAACCAAAACTTCCCCCGAGTGTAATGGGATTGTTATTGGCATTAGTGATCGCGGCACCACTTGTATTGTTAATTGTGCCGCCGTTAATCGCCAACGCACTGGTCGTTGCTCCCAACGCGGTGGTGCTATTGACATCAAGTGTTCCTGCGGTAAGGGTTGTCCCGCCGGTATAGGTATTGTTCCCGGAAAGGGCCCAGGTGCCGCTGGTATTTTCGACAAGAGCTATTTTTGCTCCTGTTGAACCATCACCCAAAACACCGCTGATAGTATTAACACCGGTATTTGTACCGCTTAGTGTCAGGGTCGTTGTGCCTGAAGTCCCGCCCGCGGTGATGCCGCCGGTAAAATTCAAGACATCAGCGGCTGTTGAGGAATTACTGCTAAAGGTGTAGCTGCCGGTATTGCCTTCGAGGGTCAAGGGGGCCGCGATATTTTCAATATTAGCGGCTGTTGAAGTGGTTTGGATCGTGCCGGCCGTCGTCAACAGAAGCGCATTGCCTGTTGTACTGCCAATGGTATAACTACCCACTGAAGACGTGTCAAAAGTAATTCCGCCTATGTTGCGATTGAGATCAACGTCGATCGGGGTCGTGCTTGAACCAAAGGTATTGGTGCCGATGGCTGTATTGAAGGTGGCAACATCAGTACTCGTCAGTAAGGATGTTGCACCAGGGACAGTCCCTGAAGCCCAATTGCTGGCATTAGCCCAATTGTTCACCGAACCGGTATTAAGCAATGTGCCATTGGACGCATACACGGGCATGGTCAAGGATGATACCATTGCAAGGATTACTATTAGGGAACAGAATTTCTTCATATGAAAATACTTATGGGCAAGTCCTAAAACTTTTTAAACACAAAAAATACGGCAATGACCAAGAATCCAAACCCGACCAGGTAATTCCACTTGAGCGGTTCTTTTAAATAAACGACGGAAAATACGGCGAACACGATCAAGGTGATCACTTCCTGGATGGTCTTAAGCTGTGCCCCGGTGAATTGGCCATAACCAAAACGATTAGCAGGCACCTGGAAACAATATTCAAAAAATGCGATCAACCAACTGACTAAGATCGCCAGGTACAAAGGAGAGCTTTTGTACTTTAAGTGGCCATACCAGGCGATCGTCATAAAAATGTTAGAAATGATCAATAAGACAATTGTTGCCATCAAAGCCCTTTTTTCTTTTTTTCTTTCGGCGCCTCGTTTTGCAAGAAGTTCCATGTATACAATTGCTGGTCCGTCAGGACCTTGCTTAACTGCTTCTTCTCATCAAGCTGTAATTGTTTTTCTTTGGCTAAAAAATCCGCAATAATGGGCTTAACCTCTTCGATCTGCTTATCGGTCAACTCCAGCTGTGTTTTCATCTTGGCAATGATATTGTCGATGCCGATTTTCTTTTCCGTTTGCGGCTTTGGTTTTGCGTAGGCAGATGCCGCGAAGAAAGAGGATAGTATTAAAATTAGAATTATTATTTTGTTATTCATAGAGCTCACCTGCTTTTTTCCAAAAGGATATGAAAAATATCCTCAAAGAAAACAGTGCCGCTCCTTACTTTTAAGAGAGCATCCACCGCCATTGATTGAAACCCCTTCATTTCAGCTAATTTTTCGATCTCCGGGATAGTGGCATTATTGACAATGGCTTCGCGCAGGTCCTCGGTGAATTGGACGATCTCAAAGATCCCGATCCGTCCATAAAAACCTGTCCCCTTGCACGCTTCACAGCCGGTGCCTTTATAAAAAATAACATCCTCAGGGGGATTTTCATTTTCCGTATTATATTGTATGCTTCCAGCATTTATTCTTGGTGATTTATTAATAAATAATTTAGGGTCAATGCCGCATTGCTCACAAATCTTTTTAAACATAACAGGATCGAACTTATAGGGAACGCGGCATCCGTCACAGATCCGCGGGACTAAATGCTGGGACACTGCCCCGATCAAGGCATAGGCGATCATATGACGCTCCAAACCCATATTGATCAGGCGTGCTACTGTCCCAATAGCGCTATTGGCATGAATGCTTGTCATCACCAGATGCCCGGTGATGGACGCTCTCAAGGCGATCTCTGCGCTTTCCAGGTCACGGATCTCGCCTACCAGGATAATATCAGGGTCCTGGCGCAAGGTCGCTTTTAAGGCAGAGGTAAAATCCTCACTGACCTTTTTATTGATATCACATTGGTTAAAACCGTCAATTTGATATTCCACCGGATTTTCAAGGGTCACGATGTTAACGGTCGACGTATTTAAACGGCGGAGGATGGAATACAATGTCGTAGTCTTGCCCTCTCCCGTCGGTCCGCTGACGATCAAAAGGCCGTTCTTTCGCTGGATGATCTGATCAAGGGTGGAAGATGCCTCCGGCCGTAACCCGATCTTCTTTAGATCGATCAATTCCGAGCTCTTATTCAAAATCCGGATCGAGATCTTATCCCCCATCACGGTTGGAAAGGTCGCCACCCTAAAATCATATTGTTGATTCAAGATCGTCATCGAAAACCGGCCATCCCATGCCTTGCGGCTGCTCACCGTGTCGGTTGGGATATCGGTCATGATCTTGATGCGGGGGATCAAGTGTATCTCTGGGGTTTCCACCACTTCCAGCATATTGTATAATTTCCCGTCGATACGGTAACGGATGCGGATGAATTTTTGCTGAGGCTCAATATGGATATCACTGGCCCGGCTGGCCACCGCTTCGGTCAGGATAAGGTCAACAATATCGCTGTTAAAACTGTCGTTCTGTTCTTTGGAAGCTTTACCCCAAGGGACTTTTTTGGCAGTTGTACTGATGAGTTTATTATATTTTTCCTGTAAACTTTCCATAATTTCTTTATGTCAAAAATCTTGTTGATCGCAAATGGCGTTCCAGATGGAAGACTAAAAAATGATTAAGCACGTACTTGAGTTCTTTTTTGATCATCGGCACCATCCCCAAACGCAGGGCGGCATCCCAATTATTTTCCTGAATATGCAAAATGGACGCCACCGCGCCCAAAGAAATCGGTGTTGCCTCACCGGCGATGTCCTTGCATCCGCCGCATAAAAGGCCGCCTAAACGCAGGCTGAATCGCGGGGCTTCTGTGACTTCCTTACTGCAGCGCACACAGGTCTCCAAATGGGGCTTGAAACCGGACAAGGACAGGATCTTGATCTGAAAGGTCTGGACATGTTTACTGACATCGCTCGTTGTCTGCAAGCCTTTGAGAAAGACCTGCATCAGGTCATAGATCTCCAGGTTCTGTTCCTCCGACGGCATCAGCGTATCGATGAGCTCAGAGGCGTAGCTCGCGGCGGTCATGCGCTCCAGGTCCTGGCGCAGGCCTGAATAAAAAT
>CAZASA010000065.1:0-12922 GCA_964487685.1 uncultured Planctomycetales bacterium | reverse complement strand
CGGTGACGTTGCTTTTCAGGCCAAATGCGCCCAGAAAATGAGGGAATTGATGGGGTCGGGGGCCACGATCCTGCTTGTGTCTCATCAGATCTCCTTGATCCAGAGTCTTTGTAAGAGGGTGCTTTTGCTTAATCATGGTGAATTGGTCAAGGATGGACCGGCTGATGATGTGGTGCCATTTTATCAAAACATCACTTTCAAAAAGAATGAAGATGATTTTAAGCATAAAGTTTCAACAGAACATAGTAAGGTAAAGATCAATCAAGACCTATTGATCGCTATCTCAAGTGTTACTCTTTACGGCAAAGACCTGAAGCCACAAGAAGAATTTGTGGCGGGCGAGGACATTGAGGTCAAGATCGATTATCAAGCCCGGCAAGAGATCATCAATCCCATTATCATTGTTGATATCATCCGTTCGGATGGTGTTTTATGCTGTTCGATCAATTCAAAAGAATCCGGGCTGGCATTAGGGAAGATCCACGCTAAAGGGTCAGTCAATCTGGCATTCAGTCATTTTAATTTAGCCCCCGGCATTTATTTGACCAAGGTTTCGTTCTGGGAAAATGAAATGATCCATCCCTATATTATTTATAGCAATAATATTTTCCGTGTTCATTCGGGGAAATTGAATAGTCTGACGAACGCCGTATTCTTGCCCAGCGTCAACTGGAAGCTATGACAAATCCCTCTTTAAAACTGGCAGTCATTGTCCTTAACTGGAACGATTTCGACGAGACCTGTACTTGTGTTGAATCGGTGTTAAAGTCTGACTATGCTCAATATGAGATATTTCTTGTTGATAATAATTCTAGTGATGGCTCATCCGTAAAGCTAAGGGATAAATTCCCGCAAGTGACCTTTATCCAAAATAAAGAAAATCTTGGGTTTACAGGAGGAAATAATATTGCCATAAAAAAGGCCTTGTACAAGGGTTTTGATTATTTTTGGTTATTGAATAATGATACCGTGATCGAGAATAACTGTATCAGTGCTTTAATGGATGCGGCACAACAAGACACAACGGTAGGACTGCTGACACCCTTGGTTTACAATTTTCCTCAAAAAAGCGTTTTACAGCATGTCGGCTGTTACTTGAACAGTGATAAGGTATCCATCAAAAACATCCCTGATGTTGCTGAATATTTAAATGTGCAGGACAAATACCCGGTCTGTCTTTGGGGCACGGCTTTATTCATTAAAAAATTCGTGATCGATGCCGTTGGTTTGCTGGATGACAAGTATTTTGCCTATGACGAAGACATTGATTATTCCCTTCGGGCGATCAAAGCCGGGTATAAATGCCAGGTGGTGGTCAATACCAAGGTTTATCATAAGAACAATATTGACCTAAAAGGGACCAAAGAGCGCAAAGATCATTATTTTTATTATATGGCCCGCAATGATTTTAGATTGTTTGTTTCGCAAGTTAAAGGTTTGGGAAGAATACCTGTCATTCAAAAACAAGTCTCCCAGACGATCGAAAAAGCCGTTTATTATAAGGAAATGCAATGCACTGAAGCGATGAATGCCACCCTGGATGGTTTATATGATGCCATCAGTAATAGAAGCGGCGCGTGGGACAGGAAACATCACTGCCCAAAATTTTTAAAGAATATCATCATGTCTCATCCTTATTTTATTTCTGATCTGGTCAATTTCAGGTTCAACATTATCCTTTCTGGAATATTTAAAAGGATCAAACATTCGACCTAATAAAATGATCATGGCAAGGTTCCAATGAATATAAAATCGACTAAAATCTTTGAGCTTTTTAAATTGTATAAATCCCATAAATTGGTATTCATAAAACCTGTTGGAAATTGGGGCGATGAGCTTATTTTCAAAGGCGCAGAAAAACTGGCTAAATTAGCTGGTATAACCTATGAATCTGTCTATTACGATCAATTCATGAAATCCACCTATCCATCAGATCATGTGTTGTATGTTTATGGGAATGGCGGTTTTAATAATATTTGGAATGGGGAACATATAAGGGAATTCTCCAAAGCCGTATCCACTCATTCAGGTGTTGTTATTTTAGGTCCTACAACGTTTGCCATTGATCATGAATTCTTAACCAATACAATCCTTAAGATTTTCAAAGATATCAAATCTGAAAGAGTTTATATGTTTGCTCGTGGGTTAATCTCCTATAACGCTCTTCTTAATATTATTCCTGCCGATATAATATTAGATCTTGATCATGACACGGCATTAAATCTGGAAAGTACAGATCTTTTGGCAAATGTTAAAGTTGGTAAAGGAACCTTATTCGCTATACGCAATGATGAAGAATCGATAAAACTAGAAAAATTTAAACCCTTATTATTATGGTTTGATCCCATAGAATTTGCTAAAAGCTTTCAGGAATGGCTTTTGATCCATGATGGCGCACAAGAGATTGTGACCAATCGTTTACATTCCGCGATCCTTGGGATCATTTTAGGGAAAAAGGTTACCTTGCTTCCTAATTGTTACCATAAAAACCATTGCCTTTGGGAGTTTTCATTGAAAGATCAAGGTGTGATTTGGGAAGATCGTTTAAAGTTTGAAGGCATATACAAATTTCTTATGAAGAATAATATGTATAGATGGGCTGTTAATTCTTATAAATTAAAGCATTTCATGGCTGGTTTCTATATAAAAAGTCTAGGTTAGATAATTTTATGCAGATCACTATAGTTCTTTGTACCTATAATCGCCAACGATCATTGTTCCATGCGCTTCAATCGCTGAGTGAGCTTGAGATTGATGCAGCTTTAGAATATGAGATCGTGGCGGTAGATAATAATTCCAGTGATCAAACTAAGGGCACTGTAGAGTCGTTTATCAAGAAAAATTCTCATGTCCGTTATGTTTTTGAACCTAAACAGGGGATCTCTAATGCCAGGAATGCAGGTATTGCTAATGCCAAAGGGGAGATCATTTTATTTGTTGATGATGATGTGATCATCGATCCCAAAATGCTTACTAATATAATGCATTTTACTAAAGAACATGATTTTGATGCCATCGGCGGCAGGGTCTTACCTTTATACTCACCCCAAACGCCCCAATGGATCAAAGATTGCAGGGACATCTTATCAGGCCCAATTGTCTGCCACGATTATGGGGATAAGATCAAATTATATGATCAAACGATGTTCCCATTTATCGGTGCGATGATGGTCGTCAAAAAAAATGTTTTTGAAGAGTTAGGTGGATTTAAACCGGAACTTGGCGTTGGCTCAGGGCTTTTAGGTGAAGATACTGAATTCTTTATCAGGATCAGGAATGCTGGCAAAAAGATTTATTATAATCCCGATCTTTTAGTCTGGCATCCTGTTGAAAAAAGCAGGGTAAGATTGTTCTATGTGGCCAGATGGAGTTTCATGGCAGGTAGATATATGGCGATCCAAAATACAATGACTGAAGATAAGGGTTTGATTTATTACTGGGGAATTCCCAGATATTTGTTCCCTCGAACATTAAAGAATTTGGGGTCATTTCTTTTGACCATCGGCAACAGGAAAGAATTTATTAAATCTTTAAGGAATTTATTCATTAATTTCGGCATGCTCAGTGGTTATCATCAATTAGGTCAATTAAATACCCATGTCAAAAGAACATCCTAAGGTCAGCGTCATTATCCCGACGTATAATCGTGGGGGGTATATCAAGCGTGCGTTGGAAAGTGTTTTAAACCAAACCTATAATGATTTTGAGATAATTATTGTAGATGATGGCTCCACTGATGATACCAAGAAGGTCTTAGAACCTTACAAGGACGTCATTAAATATATTTATCAGGAAAACAAAGGTGTTTCCGCGGCGCGTAATCGAGGTATCAAAGGATCTTGCGGTGAATATATCGCATTTTTAGATTCTGATGATGGATGGACCAACGAAAAATTATCCATTCAATCCACTATCCTGGACAAGGATAAAAAGATCGGGATCGTTTATAGCAAAATGACCAAGATCAATGCCAAGAATGAAGTTTGCGGCACTAAACCGGAGAATTATATCGGCAAGGATTTTAACGAATTGATCGAAAAAGGCGGGGACTTGCCGACATCCGCAGTGATGGTCAGGCGGGAATGTTTTGATCAAGCAGGGCTTTTCGATGAGACTTTTGAGATTATGGAAGATCTTGATATGTGGATCAGGATCGCGCAGGACCATGTTTTATTTCAGGTCACGGAACCTAATCTAGCTTTATATTACGTTCATGAGGGACAGGTCACTCAAAACAGGATCAAGGCCCAATATGCTAAGGTTCAACTTGATCAAAAGATCCTTCGGACTTATAAAAATATCGCTAAAGGTATTGTGCAAAAAAGATTGTCTGCCAATGAATACACCCTTAGCCGCGCCTTTTATATGCAGAAAAAATATTCGGGGTCTTTTGATCATTTATGTGCCGCGTTTAAACTTGATCCTTTAGTGGGGACTTCATTCATTGTTCCTAAGGACAATATATTTGTAATGATTTTTAAGTTCTTTAAACCATACTTATTTTTTATCGTCTGTTCAATGCGTTCATTATTGAAGAAGCAGGGATCATGAAAAGGATACTTTACGTAGAGCTTAGTTCAGGTTTTGGCGGGTCTTCCGCTGCTCTTTATAGCTGTTTAAAGTATTTAAATAAAACTAAATTCTATCCTCTTGTGTTGATCACCCATCAAGGTATCAACTTTGACCGGATAAGGGCTTTAGGCGTGCCTGTTATCAGAGTGCCGCTTTTGATGATCAAGCACGATGTCAGGGACAATCCTTTTGTTTCATATTCAAAAGCCCTGATCAATCTTATCTTCGATATTTTTTTTAACGCAGGAAGGATCAAAGCTGTGATCCGAAAAGAAAAGATCGACCTGGTGCATATCAATACGAATATCAAGAACAATTTGCAGACCATATTGGCGGCCCAATGGGCAAAGGTTCCCTGTGTTTGCCATGTCAGGGAAACCAGGATTTTGTTAAAATTAGAGAAGAATTACAGGCGCTTCTTAAGCCGTATCGTTGTTTTAAACAAAGAGGCCTTAGCGATCATTAGCGATGGTTATAATCCCCAACAGGTGAATCTGATCCCTGACGGGTATGACCCTGGTTTAGAGGTGCTTGAGGAGGACATCCAGAAGATCAAGCAGGAAATGTCTTTGGAAGGAAAATACTCTATCGGGACCCTGGGAAGGCTGGTTGAAGGCAAGGGCCAGGATGATCTGATCCGGGCTGCGGCTATCATTTTAAAAGAGCATAAAAATGTTAAATTCCTGGTGATCGGCAATGATCCTGACCATGATCATTCATTTGAAAGGAAATTACGCGCCTTGGCCCAAGAGCTTGACCTTGGTAATAATTTGATCTTTACCGGCTGGCGAACGGATAAAAATGAGATCATGTCTGTGCTGGATATCGTGGTCTTGGCCTCATCAACCTTTCCGGAAGGAACACCATTATCGTGCATCGAAGCCATGGCTTTTAAAAAGCCGGTGGTCGCAACCAATATCCCCGGGCTTAATTATATTGTTGATAATGGTCTGACCGGTATCCTTGTGCCGCCGGCTGATCCCAAGTCATTGGCTGCTGCTATTATCAAAATAATGCATGACCCCATGCTTGCCCAAAAAATGGGTGAAGCAGGTAAAAAGCGGGTTGAGAAATATTTTGACATTAAAACCGTGGTTACGAAAATAGAAAATATGTATGAAGCTGTCTTTGGAGAAATACCCCATGTTTAAAAACTTAAGCTTTGATATCGCGCGTTATTCCAAGAACAAAAAAATGTCCTTCAAAGAAATGGTGTATCTGTTTTTTGAACAGGGGATCTGGTGCATTGCTATTTATCGGTTTGGACGCTGGGCCCATGATCTTAAAATCCCAGTCGTGCGGTTGGTACTTAAAATAATTGCTTTTTTCCTATTTAAATTAAGTGAGGTCCTCTGCGGGATCTCTATACCGGCCAGCGCCAGGATCGGCAAGGGGTTTTATGTCGGCCACTTTGGTGGGATCATCGTACATTCAGATGCCCAGTTGGGAGAGAATTGTTCGATCGGTCCGGGCGTTGTCATCGGAACCAGGGGATTGGGCGGCACGGGTGTCCCGCAAATCGGGAACAATGTTTATATCGGGGTAGGGGCCAAGGTCTTGGGTAATATCAAAATAGGCAATGATGTAAGGATCGGTGCCAACGCGGTGGTCATTAATGATGTGCCGGACAATGCCACGGTGGTTGGCATCCCTGCGAGGATGATCGGGAAAAAATAATGGGTATCGGGATATTTTTAAAGACATTTCTGCCTTTTTCTTTTTATTTCTTCGGCTTGGTATTTGCGGCCTTGGCTGCATTTGGCAATGTGCGCTGGGCCTTGATGTTGGTGGCATTTTTACTTCCTTTGCGCAATTTTATCGATAAGATCCTGATCTTCCCCTTTGGCAATCAATTCATCGATATCATGCTTTTCGGTATCATCGTCGGCGGGATCTTTAATAAAAGCACAGTAGCTTCTCAAGTCCCGAGCAAGTCAAGCATCAACACTATAGGGCTTGTCACGGTGATCTATCTTTTGATCTCTGTCGTTTGGGGAAGTTTTTATCTTTATGGGGGTTTTAGTTTTGATATCCATGATAGCCGGATCCAGGATTGGAAAAACTTCGCTCTTTTACCGTTATTGTTCTTTTTATACCTCAAGAACAATATCACTAAAAAAGAGATCTGGACCATCCTTGCGGTGATGTGTTTTTCCATGCTTGTGGTGGATTATTATACGATCAACCAGATCAAGGAGCATTCCAGTCTGATTGGGCGTGATGAGATCAAAGGCACCTTCCAATTCCTGGGGCCTAATGAAGTCGCGGCATTCTTAAATGAATATACCATCATCCTGATAAGTGTCGTGTATGCCCTTAAGAAGGGACGGAACAAATGGTTATTGCTGGGCTTGATCATGGCGAATTTGTATTGTATTACCTTCCTATATTCACGTGGGGCTTATGCAGGCTTGACCTTGGGGATGTTCATCCTGTTCTCTTTTAGGGATAAGAAATTATTAATACCCCTTATTCTGGTATTGGTCCTATGGCAGAAGGTCTTGCCGCAGAATGTCATCGACCGTATCAAGGAAACTAAAACAGAGAGCGGTCAATTGGATGAGTCTTCCCAAAAAAGGATCGATATCTGGCAGCAGTCTTTGAGCTTTATCAAATCAAATCCTATCATCGGCATTGGTTTCGGTTCATTTCGTCATATGAACCTTGAATTAGGGGATACCCATAATATTTATGTGAAGATCATGACCGAGCAGGGGGCCATCGGGATCATTATTTTCTTTATCACGATCGCTTGTTTTACCAAAGAATCCTGGCAGTTATATCAAAAGGGAGATGATGAGCTTTCAAGGTCACTGGGGCTGGGTTTTTTTTGCTGTATTTTTGTCATGATGATCAATAATTTATTTGGTGACCGCTGGTCTTATCTGGAACCTAATGCGTATCTTTGGATATTTATGGGATTGGTCGCGCGTTTAAACATCATGTCCCAAGGTCCTCAAGCTGTAGTCCAATCAGTCCCTAATGATATTGAACCAGTCCTTAAAGATGATCCCCCCAAGATCAGGAAAAAAGTCCGCTATTATGACCCTCCCGAAAGATCCTAAAATAAATCTAGTCCTGTTGACCGATTGCCTGGCTGACCTTGCCGGCGGTGCTGAAAAGCAGATTTATGAATTGGCCAAAGGCTTGGATAAGACTAAATTTGTTGTCCACATCGTCAGTCTTGAATGCTGGGGACAGGCGCCCAAAGACATCATTGAAACAAGCGGATGTCAATTGCATCTTTTTCCTGTCAAGCGTGTGTATGGTATTTCCGGATTTCTGCAGGGATTCAAATTCTTTCAATTCCTTAAAGAAAACCATATTGATATTCTAATGACCTATCACTTTAGTTCAGATCTTTGGGGCACTTTTTGGGGACATGTGGCCCGTGTTAAAATGATCATCTCCAATCGGCGTGATATGGGCTTTTGGCGCAATGCTTTGCATGTGGCAGCCTATCGAGTGGTCAATGGCTGGGTCAATAAGATCGTCACGGTTTCCGATTCGATCAAAGAAATGATCATTGAACAAGAAGGGCTTAAACCTGGACGGATCGAGGTCATTTATAATGGCGTTGAAGTCCCGGAAAACATCCAAGCAGATTTGCAAGAATTACGTGGCAGGACAGGCCTTAAAAGTTCGGATACGGTGATCATGCATGTGGCTAATTTAAAATCGGTCAAGGGCCATCGATATTTATTAGAGGCATTTTCTAGGATAAGCACCACCTATCCTGATGTAAAGCTGGTATTGATCGGTAAGGATGAGATGAATGGTCAACTCCAGGAAATGGCTAAGCAGTTGAATATTTCAGATAAGGTGCTTTTTTTAGGTAAGCAGGACAAGGTGCAAAATCTTTTGAAATTGGCGGATATTTGCGTATTGCCTTCTTTAAGTGAAGGCATGTCTAATGCCATCTTGGAGTATATGGCCGCGGCCAAGCCAGTCATTGCCACCAACGTAGGGGGGAACCCTGAACTGATCAATGATGGCATCAATGGTTTGCTCATCGAAAAAGAGAATGCGGATCAACTACAGGACGCAATCTTAAAGCTTATTGCAGACAAAAATAAATGCCTGAGCATGGGACAGAATGGCTTGCTTCGGGTCAAGAATGAATTTTCCATGGAAGCGATGATCGCGAATTATGAAAAACTGTTTATAAAAAAGATGATCAAGGTCTTGCATTTGATCAGCAGCGGCGGTCTTTTTGGGGCTGAACAGATGATCTTGACCTTAGCGGAACACTCTGACGGGATCAACCATACGATCGGTGCTTTGAACAATCATCATAATCCACATGTGGAGATCATTGAAGAAGCTTCCAAGCGAGGATTGAATACAACGGTATTTGCATCCAAGGGCCGTTTTGATCTTAAAACAGTTGATCAAGTGGCTGATTTTATCGTCAAAAATGAGATCGATATCATCCATTCCCATAACTATAAAGCTAATTTTATTGCAGCTTGGGCTATACGCCGTTGTCATAAAGAATGGGTGGCCACGATCCATGGATGGATCGGGACAGACCCGAAATTACGATGGTATGAGAACTTGGATGTTTTTGTTTTAAGGTCTGCTGATAAAGTGATCTGTGTTTCTCATGTCATTTATCAGGGGCTTATTCAGCGGCGATATTCCCCAAAACACTTGGCCCTTGTTTC
The DNA here is from genome assembly GCA_964487685.1 of uncultured Planctomycetales bacterium. Lineage (GTDB taxonomy): Bacteria > Omnitrophota > Gorgyraeia > Zapsychrales > Fredricksoniimonadaceae > JABDGZ01. The sequence goes on along the minus strand of CAZASA010000065.1, from coordinate 3,683 downwards.
TAACGGCATAGACCTTGTTAGGTACTCAAATATCAAGCATAATACCCAATTCAAGCAAAAATTGGGGATCTCTCAAGATGATCTGACTATCGTCATTTGTGGCCGGCTTGCACCGGAAAAAGGTCATGAAATTCTGATCAAAGCCATGGCCCAGGTCATCAAACAGCAGCCCACGATCAAATTATTGATCGTTGGTGATGGCCCACTCAAAAGTAAAATGGAAGAAATGGTAAAAGAACTGGAATTAAACGATCATGTGATCTTGACAGGGATCCGGCAAGATATGCCCGATTTTTATGCTAATAGTGATATTATGGTGAATTCTTCTTATACTGAAGGATTGCCTATGACCATTCTTGAAGCCATGGCTTCCCATGTACCGGTCATAGCAACTAATGTCGGAGCTGTGGGTCGTGTGATCAAGGATCAGGTCAATGGCATCCTGCTTGAGCCCGGCAACCCGGATAGTCTAGCTGAGGCGATCTTGCTCCTATTTAATAATAAACAACTGCGTGAACGTTTGGCCCAACAAGCGTATTTGGATGTTACGGCACATTTTAGTGCGGCCCATATGGCCGACGAATACGATAAGATTTATTCTCAACTATGAAAATATTATTTATATCCCCCAGATTGCCTTTCCCACTTGATACCGGCGGTAAAATACGGACATTTAATATCCTTAAGCAATTGGCCAAGAAAAACATTGTTCATTTAGTGTCTTTTTCTTTTGAGCCCAATGACCGTGATTATATTGCTGATTTTGAGAAATTAGGGGTTGAGGTAAATCTGGTACCTATGGAAGAACCTACGGTACTTCAAAAAATATCAGTCGTTTTATTAAACCCCATCCCATATTCTATTAATAAATACAATACCTTATTCATGCGTCAGGCCATTGAGGATCTTTGTAAAACACAATCATTTGATGCCGTACACGTCGACCATCTTCATATGGCCCACTATACTGATCTTTGTAAGAATATTCCCTGCTTTTTGGATGAGCATAATGTTGAATACAGGATCCTTGAACGCTGTGGAGATGTTGAGACAAATCTTCTTAAAAAATTACTGTATCGGCAACAATCCTTTAAAATGAAAGCCTTTGAAGCCAAAAAGATCAAAGAATTTTGGGGAGTCTTTTGTTGTTCGTTGGATGATCAAAGATTATTGAGTTCTTTATCTCCGGGACGATCTTTAGTCCATGTCGTTGCCAATGGCGTGGATACGGAATTTTTCAATACGCCTCGGCCCAATGGTGAAATCATTGAAGAGGACGCCCTGGTTTTTACCGGCTCTATGGATTGGCTGCCTAATGATGATTCCATAACCTATTTCTGTGGCAAGATCCTTCCTTTGATATGGCAGAAGAATGGATCGATCAGGTTTTATGTGGTGGGCAAGAACCCTTCAACCATGGTCAAGGATCTGGCCAAACATGATAACAGGGTCATTGTGACCGGGCGGGTGGATGATGTGCGGTCCTATATCCATCGCTCAAAAGTCTTTATCGTCCCTTTGCGCATCGGCGGGGGGACACGGCTTAAGATCCTGGAGGCGATGTCCATGGGGAAGGTTGTTGTTTCAACAAGCATTGGCGCGGAAGGGATCGAATGCACGGATGGTCAAAATATTCTTTTAGGCGACCAACCGCAGGATTTTGCCGATAAAGTATTGTCATTATTTAACGACCCACAAAGGTCCAAGGATATAGGCTTGAAAGCCCGCCAGTTTGTTTGTGAACGGTATGATTGGGATATTATTGGCCAAAAATTAAACGCTATTTACGAAGAAAAGACTTAAGTCCATGAAGAGTAAAATAATCATCATCCTCGTTTGTATAGTATTGTTTTTCACGGCCATTATTTTCTTGCGTCCCGTAAGGTTGGTTGCGATCAAAGCAGCTGTCAAAGCTGTGCATCTGATAAAAGGAAAATCTTCGCCGCATCGTTATAATGCGGCTTCGCCTGTCCCATTCCAGAATGGAGCCGCTATATTTATTGCTTCCAGCCTTGATCGTATATTTGAGGATGGCAAAACCTTGCTCAAGCCTACATTTAGCAGTAAAGCTAATATATCCTTGGCCAAAAATGAATATGAATCTTTCCAGGTTGTTGTCGAGGCCCAGGGAAAGGAATTAAATGATGTTGAGTTAAAGATCTCGGATCTCATCGACCCCAAGACGGGTAAACAATTAGACAATAAGAATATTACTTGGCGGGTAGTAGGCTATGTGCAGACCCTGGAGCCTTATTATCCGGTCAAATATATCGGCCTTTGGCCGGATCCTTTATTGCCAGAGCATCCGGTCAATATCAAGGCCAATACAACCCAGCCTTTTTGGGTCACTGTTTACGCTGATCCTGCAACGTCTGAGGGTGATTATAACGGCCATGTCTCGGTGATTGCTGACGACAATACCCTTGCGTCGATCCCGGTTTTTGTTCATGTCTACAATTTTGTTCTTCCTAAAAGCAGTCATTTAAAAACCGCCTTTGATTTTTACGGGCATATTACCAAAACCAGATACCCTCAAGGGGACAATGAAGGTGATGAGGCTTATCAGGCCCGGATCAACAGCCTTAATGATAAATATATCCTCGCCATGCTTCAATACCGGATGGATCCGGTCTTGAATGTTGATCCAACCTCCCCAGTTGACTTGTCTAACGTTGATCGTTATCTAGTCAAGGGTCTTAGTAATTTTTCTATCGGTAAAAAAGGTGGGTCTTTTGACAATAATTGGCCGCATGATAAACGATCGATCGACGATCTATTTTCTCTTTATAGGGGCTATGGGGAAGACCTTAAATTAAATGATATGCTTAAATATTCTTACATCTACACCTGGGATGAAGGGGACATGGGCAATCCACAAGTGGCCAAGGTCGCCTCAATGGTCCATCGCGCCTATCCGGGATTGAAAAACATGGTCTGCTATCATGGCATTTGGGACACTGCTGACGGGGATGATTGGATCAAGGACATTGATATCTGGACTTTTCAGATCGATAATTTTAATGAACAAAAAATGCGTAAACTGCAGGCCATGGGCAAAGAGATGTGGATGTATATCTCAGGCCCCGGGGGCACAGATACTCCTAATCTAGCCCTGGATTTTGATTCCATCGATTACCGCATCATTCCCTGGCTTTGCTGGAAATATGATATCAAGGGGTTCCTGTATTGGTGTGTCAACTGGTGGCCGCTGGTCGACCCCTTTGAGAACGCCAGGAACTCCAAGTGGGAACAGAACGGTAACGGTCTTTTATTTTATCCCGGTAAAGACGGACCCATCGAATCTTTGCGTATGGAGATCTTCCGTGACGGGATGGAAGATTATGAATATATCCAGTTATTATTTGAAGATCTGAAGATCCTAAAAAGAAAGAATTTGGACAAGAAATACCGGGATTATTTTAATGAAAGCAAGAAATTGCTGACCATGGACAATACCATTGCCGCGTCAATGTCCAATTTTACCAGGGATACAGGTGTTTTACAGGCGCGCCGTGATGCTATTGCCCAAAAGATCGAAGAATTTAGATCACTGGACCTTAATGCTGCCCCTGTCATCAATGCTCCGTCAAATAATTTTTATGTTCGGGATGGCGGCGGTGATCTAACCCAATGCACAGGAACAACCAATGCGCCTTATCCCGGGACAGGCAGAAGACAGCCAT
>CAZASA010000064.1:0-13045 GCA_964487685.1 uncultured Planctomycetales bacterium | reverse complement strand
GTTACTGCAGGCCAGCCCAAAATTGTTGGGAGGCTTGACTTATTTGGCTGAAGGAGCCCAAAGTGTGAGCTGTCCTTCGATACAACTGAAGAGCCTAAAGTGTAGGCTGTTCTTCAATTAAGATAATTATATTCCAAGAATTTACCGGCTGCAAATAAAATTTTGGAATTATCAGAAACCATCACTTTTTTGCTTTATCGACGGTAAGAGCAATCAACTTAAAGCCAATTTTAACCTACAAAAAAAATAATTTCAAAGCAATTCCCCTTAGCGGATATCTTTAGAATAGTTATGCCATTTATGAACTAATCTCTCGGATTCCTTATTACTAATACAAAAACGAAAACCAACCTCTCTTACCAGATTATTTACAGTAGTTTTAGCCATATCAGCCGAGTTAATAAAGCGTTCGATTTCATGCTCTTCTTCGGAGCCCGGCAGAACATAGACGCCTGTCACGCTTATAACGCCTAACACTCTTTCTCGGTCTAAACCTGTACTAATACAAACGGCCTCAATTGCTGTCTGAATATCAGAATATTCATCTCTTAATTCAGAAAAAAATTTAAGAATTTTCTGTAGATCTTCCATCGCCGCCTCCTTAGGATATCTTATTCAAAATCTTCCGTGCTGCATTTTTATACCGTAAATAGAACGCAGGATCATTTCCACATTTATCCTCAGCGCTCAAATACAACTCCAGATATTTCCGCGCTTTAACCTTATCCCTACTGGCAAACCATTGGCCCAGCTTAAACAACTCCGGTGGTCCATTGGGAAACGGCATGAAATCTTTTCTTATCTTGGAATATTCATCCATTAGATGCTCGTATTCAGCCATGGCTTTTTTAACAAGACCCTGCCTCTTATAATGCCGTCCTATGTCTTCTGAATTCCAAAAAGGCCTACCGGCCTTAATATAAATCTTGATTGCCTGCCTATGCTTGCCTAATTTCCAGAGCCCCCTATACATGACATCTGCTACCATGACATCGGCCTTTGGGAATAAAATTAAGGTTGCTTTGGAAATAATACCGGCCTGAACCCTATTACCGCGCAAAACGCTTTGATAAAGCTTTTTGAGCATTAACTCGTTTGATCGCTGTTCTTCGCTCAGGTTATTGCGAATTTTCTTCAAGGTTTCTTTGTGTCTGCTTTCCATAGTATTTTCTCTGTTTAATTTTGGTTTATTTGCTTTTCTTTTTTTGATGCTACTTAAAAACCTTCAAAATATCAATATCCCAATGACAAGATATTTTATTTGATATATTCACTCCCTTATTAAAGTGACTTTGACCATACCCATGCAACATAGTTACATCTTCTCCTTCCACAAATATTCCATCAATTCGAGTATCTGCCTTTCAGGAGAGCAGGCGGCTGCAAACGTCTCACCTGAACCTTGCCTTCCCATTCCCTCCATCCAGCTTCTGGGAAACGCCGGCGTAAAAATAGTCTCGAACACAAAAGTCCTGCCAGGCTTGAGCTGCGTGTAGAACTGAGCGATGATGCTGGGACGGATCTTATGGCAGTGCCTCTCTATGTGAATGGTTGGTCCCAACCCTACGAGATCGACCCCCTTTTCCGGAGTGGACACTATTACACAAGACTGGTTATACTTTATGCCCAGATGAATAATAAGCCACCGGAAGGCATCTGCTGGTCGCGGTCCCTGCCATCTCGTTGAAGTTTGGTTTATCACGAAAAGGCTTAGCTCTTCAACCTTACGGTATCTCTTGCCGTCTGGCTCAGTCAGCACATTGTCAAACTGACCAACTACTTCTTCCGGTTTCAATTCCTCTTTTGCCACACCCCGAAGCGTGAAGTGACTGTATCTTGCCTCATGGACATCTTTTATCAGCGCTTCAAAATTCCTGTTGTCCTGCTCTATTGCTGGCAGATCATGGTTTGTGCTACCGCCTCCACGCCAGGATGTGATTATCCCGAACTGCGCGTTCTCATAGTGAGTAATTATCCGGGCAAAACTTGCCACCAATAAAGTTTTTGTTCCCGTTGAAGGATTATTGATTGATCCCATAACAGCTCCATTCTTCAATAAAAAAACCCCACGGCTAAATTACCATGAGGTTATTATGGCGTTTTAGCACCTTGTTTATAGGCGGCTGCAAGTATCCCAAAATCAACCCGCCTTTACTGCGAAAATCCTATATCAAAGAAAAAACCCGTGGCTAAAAAAACACGGGCTTCGACAACTTCCGATGCTTTTTAGCACATTTATAAAGCGGAGCAAGATGCTTCAAATCACCGCTATTTTTTTATAATACCACAAAATCAATAATTTTCAATAGAAAAATTAAATTAAATCATAGAAAAATTAAATCAATTTAAATCAATTAAAGATTACCAGGGGCTATAATGAATAAACTTAATCATCCATACTATGAAGTCTTTCGAGCCCTCTTGCAGAAAAGTTGATTGTCCTTTGAATTAGCACAAGTGCCGGACTTTTCTTCCCCCTTGGCGTTGGTATAATTACAAGTATCCCCTACAGCTTTACCCGAACAAGCATCAATGGCTGCTTGTGAAGGAGCACGGTGCGAATGTTGACCCCCAGAACCTTGACCCTGTTCAGTAGATTCTTGTCCATAGGAAGTGCCTGCTAAGAACAAAACCACTACGGCCGTGCCCAGAAGATTTTTCTTAATCATTTCCCCTCCGTTGTTAATAATACATATTGATTTTGCCCTTTGTAAGCTATCAACCCCTCTCGAATTAACGCGCCAATGCCCATTATAACGGTAGACCAAGGAATACCATCAAGGTGTTGCACTATATCAGTCAACTCAACCTCTCTCTTGCCTTCCATAAAATTCAAGATTTCACCTTCAGCCAAACCAATAGTAGTGAATAATCCCTGCTGGGCAGCTGCTTGCTTCCACTCTTTCTCGTCCATTGACAGTTCTGTAATATTCATATTTGGCATTTAGCAACTCCCTTTGTTCTTATTGATTGTTGCCTGAATCTGAAGCCGCATTAACAGAATTAGTTTGAGCGTCAGACGGCATATCTGCCGCACCAGGATTATTATTACTACCCGCCTGGTTCACCGTTGAATCGCCCCCAGCAGTCGGCTGAGCATCCTGAGCAAAAGTTAGATTAGAAACTAAAAAAAGCCCTCCAACTAATACCAAACCAGTCATTAACCTTTTCATCGCAACTCCTCTCTTTATTTTGGTTCATTTAAGTCCATTTTCAAGCCCTTGCTTCCGTTGCCCATAGTGTTCCCTTCTTGTCCTCGCACTTATTGCACAGCTCGGGATCTTTTGTTGACGGCCGCACGCCAAATATTCTTGACGCTATCAACAAATATAAAAACCCTTCAAATGGCACTTTACATTTTTTACATCTTTTAGTCATTGTACCTCCGAATATTCATTCTAATATCTCTAGCAAAACTATTCCTTTACTTCCCATACATAGCCTGTAACTGCGCAGTTGAAGGAATTTGATCATAGTACTCGCCCTGCGGCCCTATATAGCCATTCCCGGATCTTTTAAGCACTACTGCCGTATATCCCCCATTCGTGTTTGGAACATTAACTATGACCGTATCTCCGGAATAAGTTGTCGCTGGTGGAGTTTGAGCGACGACAACTGGGGCTGGTTGAGTAACGACGACTGGTGCGGGCTGTTCAACAACCGGCTTTTGAATTTGCGATCCTACGGCTGCCCCTGTGACGGCCCCCACTGCACCGCCAATCAGCATACCAGCCCCGGTATCATGACTTTGATGGCCTATGATTCCTCCGGCAAGCATACCAAGAGCACCACCGGTAGCAGCCCCTTCACCCGCGTTGTTATAAGGATTACAGCCAGAAGCGGCGAATATAAATGTTGCTATTGTGAATAAATAGAAACTCCTTCTCATCTAAACCCTCCTTGCTGATTACCCCGCCAACTCAACCTATTTTGTTACCGGCGGGCCATAAACAATCAATTCACCTCTAAATCTCAATAATACATTACGCCAATAATGGATCATTTCTGTTCTGGAATTGATAATAGCATCGGCCCCTCTTTTGCGGGCGATGCTTCTGGCTTGGTTAGCCAGCATTTCAGGACTTACACCGTCACTGGCATACCCTTCAATGGACACTTTCCCAATCACATAATAAGGATTGGAAGCGGGCAGAGCTTGCGCCTCAGGATAAATATTCACAACATAATACTGATCTTTTGGCGGAAATCTCTGAGCGGTATACTGATCATACCTGCTACTGGTCGCACATCCTGCCAGAATCAACACCACAAAGCCCAACAATAATATTTTCATTTTCATATCTAACCTCTGGTTACTCTGTTGTATCAGATCTATTTCCCATACATAATTTTAAGCTGAGAAATTTTAGGGAACTCAGAATAAAACTCCCCTTGCGGGCCCACAAAACCTTTGCCTGATGATTTAAGAACGACAGCGCTGTATCCTCCCCTGTCATTAGGGATATTAACGGTAAAAGAGTCTGTCGTGTCAACTGCTGCCGGAGCTGTCACTGTAACAGCGCTCTGATTTATAACAGGTTGAGAAACCCCAACCGGCGCGGCCACCGCTTGATAGCCATACTGGGTATAAATGTAGTACGCCCCGTTGTTAACATAATAGGTGACGCCATTAACAACAACCGGCTGGTAACTTGTTGAAGGTGACGCAACCACATATCTCGGATAATAAGGATCAGCATAATACGGGGCCCCATAATAATACGGATCTCCATAGTAATACCCGCCAACGGGCACGGATAAATCTACTCCAAACCTAAAATGGTCACCATGATCCCAGGCATACGATGGCGTGGGCCGGACAAATAATACCCCTACGGCCAAGAATAAGATTGATACCTTCATTATGTTTCGCATATTACCCCTCCGTATAGTTAGACACTACAAATGATTTAATTGGGACTTGGCCCTTAAATCAAGAGCCAAGCCCTATAGAGTATATTTTATTCGTTATCCCCGCTGTTATCCCAATGACTGTGATGCTCCCCATACCCGCCATCACGTTGATCGCTTGAATTTCCATGATGATTTCTATGGCACTTATGGTGACTATAGCTTCCTTCTTCCCCATGTGAATGTCTGAAAGATTTATGGCTCTGAAAGTCAAGATACTTAGCAAATTGTTCTGCATTGAGAATCTTTTTGACCTCAAGATTTGAATTTATACGATTATCTAACATCTGCGCGTGAATGGCTTCCATCTTAGACTTGAGATCATTGATCTTATTCACATCCGGTGTCGTCTGAAGCAGTTCATTAGTAAGAGCTTCCTTGTCAGCCTTTATTTGTTCAAAAGCTGTCTTCTTGGCTTCCTTTTGTTTCACCCATATAGCCTTCATCTGTTTCTTCTGATCATCTGTTAAATTATGAAAGAATCCGCCCCTCCCTGAATGGCCATGGTGCCCCCATCCACTTCCACCAAAGTTACCGCCATTTCCACTATCAGCATAAACAAAAGGTGCTGACAAGGCCAATAAGGCAACCATAATAGTCCCTGCAATTCTTGTCTTTGTTACTCCCATATAACCCTCCATTTTTAACCTTCCAAATATTTCTGGCCGGTTCATTAAATTACAAAAAAACCTTTTCTATAGGTGTCTGAAAATCATTACCATTATTCATAGCAACAGGTTCATCTATTAAAGAACTGAGATATGCCATTTGATCTTGCCCATTTATTTTCACTGCCGAACTGCTAAAGAATAATTGTCCCGTTGAGTTGACCATAAAGATCATGGTTACAAATGTTGCTAAGACAAAAGCGGGCCTGGGAATATGAACAGCAGATCTAAGCCTTTCCCAAAAATCAGGCTTCAAACTTTTTTCTAATTGCTGCTGTTGATCATCTTCTATAGTCTGTTTTATCCTTGCCCAGAGTATTCCATCTGGAACAACTTTAGGGGCATTAACAAAAGGATTGATCACTTCTTTCTTAATATTACCTAAATACTCCGAACAGGCAGGACAACAAGTGAGATGTTGATCAATTAGGCTCATTTGCTTATCCGCCATTCGGCCATCTATATAATCAGTTATGATAAATTCTTGTATCCTTCTACAACTCATACCTAACCACCTTAGCTTTGAGCTTTTCCCTACTTGCCCATATGCTGCCTTCATACAATTAGACAACAAAAATGGGCAAAAAGTTCCCAAGTCAAATACTAGGGACAAGCTTGCTTCGAAGGGTCAAAAAGTAGCGCTCAGTGGTGTTAGTAGATTTAAATAAAAAACGGATGTTTACTTCCCGTAAATGACTTTTAATACAGAAACCCTTGGGAATTCAGGATAATATTCGCCTTGGGGACCTGCAAACCCCTTCCCCGATCTTTTCATCAACACACTTGTATATCCTCCCGCAACATTAGGAATGTTAATGGTGATCTCATTATCCGTATCTGTAGCAGTAATTTGGACCGGGGTTATTTCTGTAGTTGGATAAGACGGTGCAGTTGCCACAACTGTTGTGGAAGGTTGTACTATGACCTCCTGAGTTTCAACGGCCGGTGAAGATACAATTATTCCTGTATTGTAATAATCTGGATAGTAATAAGGATAGTAATAGCCTGAACCATAATAATATGGTGAATAACTGAATCCTAACCCGAAATTACCACGGCTTCCATAACCATGATACCCACCGCCTCCATGATATCCGCCGCCCCCATGTCCATATGCTAAAGATGGTGTTGATTCAAACGGCATCAATAAAGTAAAAAACAACACAATAATTAACACCTTGAATGTATTTGACATAGAAACCCTTCTACTAATTAGACAATCTGGACACTCCGGAAGTTCCATAGCCGGCAGCGTATCCTGAGCAGAAATTAGGTTAAAAACTAGGAGAAAACCTTGTTAGTCTTGTTTTAAAGATATTCAAACCGGTCAATTCGGGAACTGGATTCTCTTCGCCGCTTTCATTGATGCACGAGGCATCCACCAGCTTCTCATCGATAAGCACTTGCATACTTTGTTTGAAGGTATGCATCTGCTCACGCATTCCAGTTTCCATATAACCCCGAATTTCATGGACGCGTTGTTGACGGATAATGTTACGTATGGCAAGAGTAGCGATGAGTACCTCTGTCGCGATGACCATTCCGCTACCGTCAATCTTTTTATACAGACGCTGGGAGCAAACAGCCTGAAGAGATTGTGCTAATTGAACGCGAATCAATGCCTGACGACCAACATCAAAAACATCCAACAAACGCGTAATCGCCTGAACTGACGTGCCGCTGTGAAGCGTTCCTACAACAAGATGCCCTGTCTCAGCCGCACGGATGGCTAAAGCAATGCTTTCAAGATCCCGCAATTCTCCGATCACAATAACATCAGGGTTTTCCCTTAAGGCACTCTTTAATCCATCACTAAAAGAAGCTGTATGTAACCCCACTTCACGCTGATGGACCAATGAGAGTTGATGCGGGATAAAATATTCCACGGGATCTTCAATGGTAATAATATGACGCTCTTCTTGATTGTTGATCCGATTAATAAAGGAGGCCAACGTTGTTGATTTACCGCTGCCAGCCGGTCCTGTGATCAAAATCAACCCATGTTTTAAATGAGCCAGATCCTCAAAGACCGGTGGCAGGCCAAGTTCTCTCATTTCAGGGATTTCATAAGGAATTGGCCGGATCGCAATCGTAATCCCTGTCTGGTGCCTGAAAATATTCAAACGAAAACGAGAGCATCCGGGAACATCCAATCCCAGATCTACTTCTTGGCCGTCTTGATACTCTTTTAATTTTTGCGGTGTCAGAATAGCGCTGATTATCTTAATCAACTTTTCTGTAGTTACTGCGTTTTCTATCAACCGTTTGAACGTCCCATAAATTTTTAAAACCGGCTGTTCGCCATCGGAAAGAAAAAGATCAGAAGCATGTAAATGAACTGCCTCATGCAACCAAAAAAGCAGTCCACATTCTTTTAACTGATTTAAATTAAATTTAATTTTTAATTGAGCAGTAGATAATATTAATGGGGCGTCAAATTTTACTTTGACTTTTTCTGTTAATAGTGCGGTTAACCTATTCGAGTGATCCTCATCCTCCAAAACACCTTTATAACGCAACTCGGTTTGATTTGCTAAAACGGACAGATTTTCTGACTCATTATATATTATTGGATTGAGCATGCTCTGATTCTACTGGAAGGTAGGATTAAATCTATTGTACCGAGGTATAACAATTTGAAGCAGATTGTGTTATTTATATGTATGTTTCATCGCCTTCCGCCTCCTACACCGCCTACATGCCCTCCACCGCCAGCGTGTCCTCCACCAGCAGGGTGCGCCGCTCCGCGGCTTGCAGACCCACGTTGACTATAATAGTGCACATCGCGCCCATTATCATAGCCACCGCCAAAGAGATACACATCGCCATCATCGTAATATCCATTACCATAATAACCTCCGCCCCCGTACGTAGCACACCCTGTCAAGGCTGTCAACAAACCAATCACCAGCCCAATCTTAATTGGGTAAATCAAATACTCCGCCTTGTTCATGAAATTATCCCTATTTCCCAGACACTGGGCTCAATACACCCTGATCTGAAACCAATGTCCATTCGCTGTCAGGATTGTATTCCTTCATCGCCTCTGCTATCTGGGAAGTCTTTTCAGCAAAATTTCGCTGATAAACTTTTCCGTCCTGATTGACAATAAATGTCATGATACCTGACTGGTCCCAGTGCATTGGATATGCCACCAGCGCGGATCCACTCACTGCATCTGTTCCTTGAGGATTTAAAATTCTAAAAAGATAACCATGAAATGGCTGTGGAATGTTGGCAAACTGTTGTTTCCCTGCTGCAAAGCCTCGGCAAACACCAATGGCGTGGAGTTCATCTTTCCCTATATGACGATTGATGATCTCCTCTTTACCTGCCGCTGTATCGAAATACCATTGCCCATTAGCATGCACAAGGGGAATAGGCATTGGCCAGCTGTCCGGGCCAACTTCTATAGTCATTTTATCTTCACCATCTTTTACAAGTTTGTACCCCTGCGCTATAACGGAGGCGAATTTTTGTGCATTCTTCGCATCCTGCACTTCGTCACCTGTTAAAAGCTCCTTTACCTGGGACCCAAAAATTTGGTTCAAAGCCGCTTTATCCTTAGTTCCAGTCGCCACCTGTAAGGCTTTTACGGCCTCATCTGGTGATGCAAAAAAGTGTTGCGTAATCAGTGGTTGCTGTTGTGTTTCATTTGACCCTTGTGCATAAAGGTTTACTGATAAAATACCCCACACACCTGCTAACAATGCAATAATCATAATACGTTTCATCGTCTTCCCCCTCTCCCGCCGCCAGAGTGCGCTCTTTCGCGGCTTTCAAATCCTCGGTGACTATAATCGTGAACATCACGCCTGTGATCATAGCCCCCACCAAAAAGATACACACCGCCATCGTTGCAATAATCTCCATTGTTGTAATAACATCCATTCCCATATGCCCCGTACACTACCGGTTGTGCGCCACTTATTGTTGAGAAACTTAAAAAAGCAATTAGGCCTATTAAAAAGAATATAAATTTTCTACTCATGGAAACTCCTTTCTTCATAACGTTATTTTAGGGAAGGTCAAAATAAATTCAATTGTACCTGGGTACAATAATGACAGAAGCTCCGTCTAAAATTAAAAGACCTATCTTGATCATCCTCTGAAGATATCAAAAGGTTCGATTTTGAGGACCTTACGTATTCCGATATAGCTTGATATGGCGGCGATCACGAGAACCATGCCAAAGGCCAATAACAGGTTCCCGAATGTGGTCATTGCCGCGTAATTGGGATTGCTTCGGGCAATGAAGATCATCAATGTCACCAGGCCTACACCTAGACCATAGCCGATTAACGCGGTGACAATCGCCATGAAAAGGATCATGTAGACTAATTCGCGGTTTTTACAACCGATGGCTTTTAACGCGCCGAATTTCTCAAGATTTTCAAGGATAAACGTGTAAAAGGTCTGGCCTGAAATCGATAGTCCAACGATAAAGCTGATCACTGTCATCATCAGGATGTTAACGCCAACACCAGTCTTGTAGGTATAATAGTCGGCAGTGGCTTTATTAAATTCTTCCTTGGTCAAAGCTACATAGCCCAGCTTGGCAACTTGGGCTTTGATGGTCGCCACCGCAGACACGTTTTTTGGCTGCACCAGTATATAGGAAATGGTAAAACGTGTCGTCGGAAGATATTCCTTGGCACGATTATAGGTTGTATAAAGCGTTGGCACGCCATTTAGTCCGTTCGAAGCGACCCTGGCAATGCCCACAATCGTGGCGCGGTGGTCATTGAGTTCGAAGGAAGTACCGATCTTCGGGTTCCCCAGCTTCCGAAATTCAGCATCCTTGACTACTATAAAGGTGTTGTCGGCATAGATGTCCTTAATATTCCCCTCTAAGAGCTGGGGACGGCCAAATAGGCTCTCATCATCCAGACCGACAACAGTTACAGACTGGTAGATGCCATTATTAAGCTTGGCGAGTGTGCCACCAACAAAAATTGGTACCGCATAGCTGACCCCATCCATACTGCGTACCGCGTCCAGCACATAATTGGGCATGGGAATTGCACTGGTGGGAGTATTGACTCCTGGATCCATGACCCACATTGATGCGCCGATGTTAGTTACAGTTGAATAAGCACGATTGAGGATGCCAGCAAACATTGCTGTCATTTGCATCATCAAAAACACGGCAAAGGTGATTCCCATCAATAGCGCATAGAACTTGGTCTTGTCATTGACCAGCAGTTTGAAGCCAATGCGCAGAATACCACTGTATTTCATATTACCTTCCCTTTATCTGTCGGGACCTGAGCGTTCCACCATCCCCCTCCTAACGCCACGAACAATGCGACGGTATCCTGATAGCGCTGTGCAACTGCCTGCAGATATGCGATGTTCGTCTCACGATATTGCACGTCAGCCGTCAATACAGACAGGTAATCAATTAATCCAGCATGGTAATTGGCTTGCAACAACTTGAGTGCTCCTTGCGCGGTTTTCTTTGCTTCAACCTGCGCCTGTAAGCCTTCTGCGTCATGCTCCAGTGCTTTCAAAGAATCCGCGACTTGCTCAAAAGCACTAAGCACAGTCTGTCGATAATTTGCCCGCGACTGTTGATAAGCATCAATGGCGGCTTTTCGGCCAAACCATAAAGTTGTGCCCTGAAATAAAGGAATCGTCGCCACCGGGCCAATGCTCCAAAACTTACCACTCGATGCTGTGAGATTGCCAAAATTAGTTCCGGAAGTACCAAAGGTGCCATTCAAACTGAAGCTTGGAAACATAAGCGCGGTTGCAACACCGATTTTGGCTGAAGCCACATGCATTTGAGCCTCAGCAGCTAAAATGTCAGGGCGCTGATTCACTAAATCAGACGGCAGGCTTACAGGTAATTCAATTGGCAGTGAAAATTTATTTAGATTGATATCAGCTAAGTCGGCCTTGGAGGGAAATTCACCTTCCAACGTTGCCAGCAAATGCTGGCTTTGAGATAAATTTTGTTCAAGTGGTGCTAATAAAGCTTGATTGGCAGCAATCAGACTCTCTATACTCAACACGTTCGCATAAGGACTTGTCCCTGCCTGGACCTGTGCTTGTGTCAAACGAAGTTGTTCTTTCTCTAACTTGATTAATTGTTTGGTAGTATAAATTTCTTCATAGTAGGCCGCGCGCGCAATGCTGGTGTTAACGACATTTGCGGACAACATTAGATACGCGGCCACGTTCTCATAACGCTGATAGTCCGCTTGAGCTCGCAAACTTTCTACTGAGCGGCGGGCCCCTCCGAATACGTCGATCGCATAGCTGATGGTACTGCTAAGCGTAACAAGATTAAAAATTTTGCCAGATGTCTGTGAGCCTTGCTGCAAAGATGAAGTGCGTTGCCGGCTTGCTCCTACCCCTGCTTGAATTTGCGGAAAAAACACCCCGTAACCCGCGCGCATATTGTCCTGACTGGACGCCAAGCTGGCCTCGGAGGCCTGAAGCGTGGGATTATTGGCGATGGCTTTGTTGACCACAGCGTCTAGTTCTTTAGATTGAAAAAGCTTCCACCAGTCTGCATTAAGCTTATTGCTGGAAGTGAAATGTTGTACTTGATCATCTGCCGCAATGGTGGCTTGGGACTGTAGCTCGTGCGTATAGCGCTCTGTATCAGGAGGCGCTGGACGAACGAAATTAGGGCCCACTGAACAGCCGCCAAGAATCGCTAAAATTACGGCGAGGCATGATACTCGCTGGATTAGGAATCGAAATTTATACATCACATTCCTTCTGAATACTTTTAATTGGTTGCTGTGTTATTGTTGTCGGTTGCCGCACTATTACTGCCTATATAAACATCCACCATCTGGCCCGGATAAACCGGAGCGTCCTTTTTCTCGAATCGGAAAATCACCGGCAGCACCCGCAAGTCTACTTGCTCTTGTTTTTCATTAGATAGCTCGATCTTAGGTGAAACATAAGGTTGCACCCGGACAAACTCCAACGGCACCTTAATGTTGGTGCCAGTAATTGACATCTCTGCTTTAATATGATATCCGGATGGCAGACGAGAGATCAATATTTCATCGACATAACAGCGTACAGCCAGATATTCTTGAGGAGCCCCCATAACTACGAGGGGATTAAATAACTGCGTGTAAGTATCATAATTCCCCTGCGAGGAGACATAGCTGCCGACCGCTGCGTTGACAGCTAGCACGACCCCGTCAATAGGAGCTTTAAGTGTATATTTTTTTAAAAGTGCGCGGGCTGCTTTCAGGGCAGCTACCGCCTGATCGACGGTATCTTTCGCGGTATCCAGCACGTTTTTACTGATCGATTTCGGATCAATATTATAGGAGACAAGATCCTTGTCGTATTGATCACGATCTACCTTTAGGGTGGCTTCAGCCAGCTCTACGTTTGCTTTCTGAACGGAATCATCAATGGTAAACAGCACTGAACCCGCTGATACCTGCTGTCCCTCCTTTACCAACACCTTGACAACCGGGCCAGAAACTTCA
>CAZASA010000063.1:0-13145 GCA_964487685.1 uncultured Planctomycetales bacterium | reverse complement strand
GGTCATCGGCAACCGTCTTATTAAAGAGGCCCATTTCATTACCAACAAACGCATTAAACATGCCGGTCAATTTGATGAGGCTTTCAAAAATTTGTCTGAAATTACTATTCCGCCCCGTCGTAAAGGTGTCAAACGGGTTTATCATACCTATGTTATCCATGCTAAACGCCGTGACGCATTGTTAAAATATTTAATGGAAAGAGGGATCGAGGCTAAGGTTCATTATCCTATCCCGCTACATTTGCAGAAAGCGGCCAAATATTTAGGTTATAAGAAAGGCGATTTCCCAGTTTGCGAGGCGCATTGCCGGAACATCATCACCTTACCGGTACACCAACATTTAACCCAAGAGCAGATGGATTATATGATCGACTCTGTTTACAAATTTTATAAGAGTTTATGAGAAACCTTTCCAAAGCCGCACAATGCCTTGAAGGCCAGCGCATGTTCCAAATTTTGACGCGTACCCGCCAGATGGAAAGGGAGGGCAGAGAGATCCTGCATTTCGAGCTGGGTGACCCTGATTTCAGTACCCCGCCCAATGTGGTGGAAGTTGCCATTGCTGCCTTAAGAAATGGCGAAACCCATTACGCCCCCTCGGGTGGATTGCAGGACCTTAAGGAAGCTGCGGCTGATGTCACCTTCAGATCAAGAGGTTTTAGGCCGGGCCTGGATCAATTGCTGGTTTGCGCTGGTGCCAATGTCATGATCTTTTATGCCGTGGTTTGTGTAGCGGACCCGGGGGACGATGTGATAGTCCCTGATCCCGGTTTTGTGTCCTATTTTTCTATATTAAAGTTCCTTGGCATGAATATTATCCGTGTCCCTATTCGTGAGGAAAATGAGTTCAGGTTAGATCCCGAAGATGTACGCCGGGCCATCACTCCCAAGACACGCATGATCATCATGAATTCACCGAGCAATCCTACCGGTGCGGTGATGACAGAAGATGAGATCAAACGGGTATATGATATCGCCGAAGAACATGATATCTATCTATTGAGTGATGAGATTTATGCCCGGATGATCTATGAAGAGGCAGGGACCAAGCATTATTCCCCCAGCAAATATGACCATTGCCAGGAGAGGACGATCATTGTCAACGGCTTCAGCAAATCGTATGCCATGACCGGCTGGAGGCTTGGGGTCGTGACCGGGCCGTCGGAGGTGATCACTAAAATGGGATTGCTGCTTGAGACGACATCATCCTGTGTGTCGCCTTTTATACAGAGGGCCGGCATAGAAGCGTTAAAAGGCGACCAAGGGCCCATCTTTAAAATGGTGGACGAATTCAGGAAAAGAAGGGATGTGTTGGTCAACGGACTTAACAGTTTACCGGGAGTCACCTGCTTTAAACCCAAGGGGGCATTTTATGTTTTTCCCAATATCAAAGGCACAGGGATGACGAGCGAAGAATTTACCGATCGTATGCTTCATGAGGCAGGCGTTGCTGTGACACCTGGGACTGTTTTCGGTGTACATGGGCAGGGCTATGTGAGGCTTTGTTATACCAATAAGGTTGACTGCATCGACAGGGCTATCGATAAGATGCTGAAAGTATTAACGAAAAAAGTTGCTTGCTAGAGGGGATCTTTATGAAACTTTCTGATTATGTTGCGCAATTTTTATCAAAACATACCAAACATGTATTTGTTGGGACCGGCGGTTGCATCATCCATGTCCTGGACAGCATCGCTCAACAAAAAAAAGTAAAGGTCATTCCCTGTCAAAATGAGCAAGGTTCCGCGATCGCCGCTGAAGCATACACGAGGGTTTCAGGGAAATTGGGGGTCGGCATTGCCACCAGTGGCCCGGGGGTGGTCAATCTGATCCAGGGAATTGCCTGTGCTTATTATGATTCTATCCCGACACTCTTTATTACAGGAGCATGCCCAACTTCGCAATTAAAAGGAGAAAGCAAGGTGCGGCAATTGGGATTTCAGGAGATGGATGTTGTAGGAGTGATGAAGCCGCTTACCAAATATGCTGTGTTGCTCACTGATCCCAAAAGGATCAGGTATGAGCTTGAAAAGATGGTCTATACGGCGTATGAAGGTAGGCCAGGCCCTGTTTTAATGGACCTTCCGGATGATCTGCAACGTGCCCAGATCGAACCAGAAAATCTTGAAAGGTTTATCCCCCCTGAAATTAATTATCGTGTATACGAGGGACAAATAAATGAGATCTTGCGTTTGATCAAAGGGGCTAGGAGACCGGTGGTCATCGTCGGAGCAGGTGTAAAGTTGGCCAAGGCAGAAGGGTTATGCCGCAAATTTCTGGACAACTCCGGCATCCCTTATGCGCCTACCTGGGCGACCGTTGACTTGTTCGTTGATGATGAGCCCGGCCTTACCGGTATTTTCGGTGTATCGTCCAATAGGGCAGGGAATTTTTCGATCCAGAATTCGGATTTGATCATCAGTCTCGGCAGCAGGCTGGACACCCATGAAACAGGGAGCAATCCATCACGTTTTGCTCCCGGGGCCAAGAAGGTCGTGGTCGATATTGACCGTGATGAGCTTGATAAAAAAAATGGATTGAATATCGATGTGAAGGTGCTGTGTGACCTTAAAACTTTTTTGACCGAAATAAATAAAAGAAAGATCAGCGGGCCT
Organism: uncultured Planctomycetales bacterium; assembly: GCA_964487685.1. Lineage (GTDB taxonomy): Bacteria > Omnitrophota > Gorgyraeia > Zapsychrales > Fredricksoniimonadaceae > JABDGZ01. The sequence continues at coordinate 10,530 of CAZASA010000063.1, read as the reverse complement.
GATCTTTCGACATGGAAAAAGCAGATCCTCTCCTGGAAAGAGCGCTATCCTATATGTACGCCGGAACTTTACAATCAAGCCAAGAAAGTCAACCCGTATGTTTTTATGAACGAATTATCCAAAGAGACATCCAAAGGGGACGTGGTGATCACCGACGCAGGAGCAACCCTGACCTGGACCATGCAGGGCTATAAGATCCGCCGTCCACAGATGCTTTTTAGTGCCTATAACCATTCACCCATGGGCTATGCCTTACCTGCAAGTATTGGTGCCCAATTCGCTGCTCCTGATAAGCGGGTGATCTGCATTATCGGGGACGGCAGTATACAGATGAACGTGCAGGAGCTGGAGACAGTCAACTATAATAAATTGCCGATCAAGATCATCGTTATTGACAATGGCGAGTATGGGATCATTAAACAAACCCAGGATACCTGGATGAACTCAAGGTATGTGGCCACTGATCCCAGCTGTGGTTTGGGCTTCCCTGATCTGTGCAAGGTGGCCAAGGCATATGGCATCAAAAGCGTTGTTATAGACAAACATAAAGACCTTAATAAAAAGTTACGTGATGTGCTTAAATTTAAAGGTCCGATATTGTGTGATGTTAAGATCAAAAGCGGGGAGAAGATCATCCCTAAGCTTGAATTCGGAAGGCCTATTGAGGACCTTTCACCGTTATTATCAAGAGATGAATTTGCACGGAACATGATCGCGACAAATGAAGCATCCCAACAATTAGTCGGTGCTGGGATCAAGTAACCGTTTGATATAAGCGGATACCTTACAAACGGATTATCAACAAAAGGACAAACTATGAGTATAAGTCAAATCGGCAAGGACCATATTAATACGTTACTCGATGGGACAAAAATAAATTGGTACCATGACCGGATCAGGGAATGGGAGAAAGGTGTGCGCATCGCCCCCATTACCATCGATCTGGCCCTTACAACTACCTGCAACATGGGTTGTGAGTTTTGTTACCGTTTTCTCCAGCATAACAAGGGGCATAAGATCAACAAAGACCATATGACCGCCTTTCTTGATGACTGTAAAGAAATTGGTGTCAAAGGGATATCCCTTGTTTCTGATGGTGAAAGTTCCATCAGTCCTGCGTATGAGCATACGATCACGCATGGCCATTCTATTGGGCTTTCGATGGCCTCTGGAACCAATGCTTATCTTCTTCATTCTGAGTTGCTTGAAAAAGTTTTCCCCAGCCTTACCTATCTCAGGGTCAATATCTCAGCCGGAGAAGAGGACCGGTATAATGAGATCATGGGGGCCAAGGGGGACATGTTCAAGAGGGTTTGCAGCAATATCAGGGAAATGGTCAAGATGAAGAAAGCGGGAAAGAGCAATTGTACCGTCGGAATGCAAATGGTCTTTATGCCGCAATATGAAGACCAGTTGATCCCTCTGGCCAAGCTTGCGGTTGAACTTGAGGCAGACTATCTTGTCATCAAACATTGCAGTGATGACGAATTCGGGACCCTTGGTGTTAAATATGGTGACTACGAAAAAACTTATCCGACACTTAGAGCGGCGGAAGCTCTGTCTACAGACCGCACAGCGATCAAGGTTAAATGGTCCAAGATCAGTGAATGTTCAGCCAAAGGGGCCATACGTCCTTACCAGAGATGCTACGGAAGCCCATTTCTTCTTCAAATAAGCGGGACAGGGCTCGTCGCTCCTTGCGGCTCACTTTTCAATGAAAGGTACGCAAAGGATTATCATATAGGGAACATCACCCAGCAACGCTTCAAAGATATTTGGAAAAGTGCACGGTATTGGGAAGTGGTGGATCGTCTTGCCAGCCCGGCCTTCGATGCTCAAAAGATGTGCGGAAGCTTATGTTTGCAGCACAGTGTTAATAAATACCTTGACCAGTTAGTTAAAGGAGAAATCACTTTAGTGGATCCTGTTGGTGAGAAACCGCCGCATTTGGATTTCGTCTAAGGATAAAAATCAGAGAGTTAATATGTATTCGAAAATCGACAACGATACCAGGCAAATAGTAGTTGAGCATGAAGAATTGAAGAAGCCGCCAAGTTCTGCCAAGTGGCTGTTTTCTATTTTTTTGCCTAAACTGCCTATGTTTGTGTTGGCTTTACCTTTCATTGCCCTGATGAGATTGCTCCGTCCGCTCGTTTGGATACGGCTTATTCCCGTTTATGAAAGGATCGGGCATGGAATAGGCAATACGGATATGTATTTGTTAGAGCGCAGGGCAGGACTGGATAAATCCAAGACCATTGATATTTTTTATCCTGACCGTCCATGGAAATGCAACCGGCAAGTGATAAAAATGTGGCAAAAAGTAATTCCCTTATATGATTGGGTTTATTGGATAGCATGGGCTGACCTGGAGATCCCTGGTCACGGGCCCCATCACTACATTCCTGTCCATAATGACCGTGATGTCAGAGGATTATCGAATGATACGCCCCCACCGGTGGCTTTCAGCAGAAAAGAAGAGGACCGTGGTGCTCGTTTGTTGCGTGACATGGGCATCCCTGCCGGTTCCCCCATTGTTTGTTTTCATGGCAGAGATACCGCTTATCAAGAGGCGCTGGCGCCCAATAATGATTACTCACATTATGATTTTCGCGATGTAGATATAAATTCCTATATACCGGCGATTAAGGCGCTCGTTAGCCGTGGGTATTATTGTATTCGTATGGGAAACGTGGTTAAGAATCCTCTTTGCTGGCAAGATCCTTATGTGATCGATTATGCCACGAGCAAATGGAGAAGTGATTTTGCCGACATGTTCTTAATTTCAAGATGCCATTTTTTCATTGGAAACTCTTGCGGGGTGGATGCAATGGCCGTGTTGTTTAGAAAATCACGGGTTATTTTAAATTTCATACCATTGAAGTATGTCGATGGTTGGTCACCAAAATGTATTAATATTTTCAAGAAATTGTGGTTGATACAAGAAAAGAGATTCCTCACTTTCAAGGAGATCATGAACTCTGGGGTTGGTTATTATTTGAAAGATATATTGTATAAACAACACGGCCTTGAGGTGGTTAACAATACGCCTGAAGAAGTTGTTGATGTCATTGTGGAAAAGGATGAACGGATGCGCGGGACCTGGAAGACCAATGATGAGTACGAAGAGCTTCAGCGCAGATTTTGGGCTTTATATAAACCCGACCATCTTAATCAGTTATATAAAGCCAGGGTGGGGTCGGAATTCTTGTTACAGAACCGGGATCTATTGGATTAAAATGAAAGATAAAGTCATTGTTTTGGGCAGTAATTCTTTCTCCGGCGCGCATTTTGTTGATTTTTTGCTGGATGAAGGCGTTGAGACGGTCGGCATTAGCCGCTCTGTTGAACCGAATGATGTTTTTCTTCCGTATAAAAAGAAGAAAAGTTCTTTGTTTAAATTTTATAACTTGGATTTAAATTCAGAGCAAGATGCCATCATGAAAGTAATAGAAGATGTCCGCCCCGGTTATGTAGTCAATTTTGCGGCGCAGGCGATGGTAGCAGAAAGCTGGCAGCATCCCGAAGATTGGTTTCAAACAAATACGTTGGCGACCATCAAGCTGCACGAGCGTTTACGCAAATGCACCTTTTTACGCAAGTATGTGCATGTTTCAACGCCGGAAGTGTATGGAAATTGTCAGGGGCTTATAGGAGAAAATACGAATTACTCCCCCAGCACACCGTACGCGGTTTCACGGGCCGCGGCAGATCTAAGCTTGATGACATTTTTTAAGCATTACAATTTCCCGGTTGTTTTTACACGCGCGGCGAATGTTTACGGCCCCGGGCAGCAATTGTACCGTATTATCCCGCGAACGGTTTTATTTATCCTTTTAGGCAAAAAGCTTCCACTTCAGGGGGGAGGGCATTCGATCCGTTCTTTTATTCATATCCGTGATGTAGCACTTGGGACATGGGCCGTCACCAAGAATGCCAAGCCCGGCGAGATCTTTCATTTTTCCACCTCCCGTAATATTTCTATCCGGGACGCGGTTAAACTTATCGCCGAAAAAATGAATGTCCGTTTCGAGGACTGTGTGGATATCGTTGATGAACGTCCGGGTAAGGACGCGGCCTATTTATTGGATAATAAAAAAGCAAAAACTGTTTTAGGATGGCAGGATCGCATTACCCTTGAAGAGGGTATCGACGAGACGATCCGGTGGGTTAAGGATAATTTGAGCGTCCTTAAACAACTGCCTGATCATTATATTCATAAGCCTTAAAGCAAAGGAGTTTCAAAGATGCATGTTTTAGTGACTGGTGGATGCGGCTATATTGGAACAAATTTAACACAGGCACTGCTGGACCAGGGGCATCAGGTTACGGTGGTCGATATTATGTGGTTCGGTAATGTGCTGGAAGGGCATAAGAATTTAAAAGTGGTCCAAGGAGATATCAGAGAAGCAGAAAAGATCCCCATGCAAGGCGTAGATGTGGTCATGCATTTGGCAAATGTGGCTAATGATCCCTGCGGTGATCTGGATTCCAAATTAGCCTGGGAAGTCAATGCCTTGGCATCGATGCAGTTGATCGAATTAGCCTTGAGAAATAAAGTCAAACAATTCATGTATGCCTCTTCGGGGAGTGTTTACGGGGTGAAAGATGAGCCGCAGGTCACCGAAGACTTGTCCCTAGTTCCCATCTCGGACTATAACAAGACTAAAATGATCAGCGAGCGTGTATTTTTAAGTTATCAGCGTGACATTATTTTGCAGTGTATCCGTCCGGCGACGGTATGTGGATTATCGCCGCGGATGAGGTTGGATGTGTCGGTTAATATGATGACATCCCAGGCCTTGATCAAGAAAAAAATGACGGTCTTTGGGGGAAACCAGATCCGTCCCAATATTCACATGAAGGATATGATAGGGGTTTATTTGCATTTTCTTAAATTGGGCAGCAAAGCGACAGGAGTATTTAACGCAGGCTTTGAGAATATTTCCATTCTTGATATTGCCAAGATGGTAGCCAAACATGTTCCGGCAGAGATAGTCATTACTGGATCAAATGACCCTCGTTCTTATAGTCTTAATTCGGATAAATTGCTTGCTACGGGCTTTAAACCTCGTTTTTGTATCGAGGATGCTATTAAAGAGATGGTAATAGCCTACCAGGCCGGAGCCTTTAAAGATGAAGATAATTGTTATAACATTCGCACCATGAAAAAACTTTACGGTTCGAAAGTGGGGAAGTGATCATGGGCCAAGAGATCGATCTTTTAGTTAATTATCCCAAGACAAAGCGCGATGTCAAAGATCGCAGCGCTCAAAAAACCCCTGAAGACAGGGCTCTGGCCAGGCAGTTTGGCCGTGATTTTTTTGATGGGGACCGTCGAAATGGGTATGGGGGATATAATTATAATCCCCGTTTTTGGCAGCCGGTGATACCGTCCTTTCAAAAACATTTTGGTTTGACAGCCAGCAGTTCTCTGCTGGATGTAGGATGCGGCAAGGGTTTTATGTTGCATGATATGGCGCAAATCATCCCAGGAATCAAGCTCAAAGGACTGGATATTTCCTCATACGCTATAGCCAATGCCATGGAAAATATGAAACCATATGTGATTGTCGGGGATGCTAAGAAACTGCCGTTTCCTGATAAATCATTTGATGTGGTGATCTCGATCAATACAATCCACAATCTTGATCGTAAAGAGTGTGGCAAAGCTTTACAGGAGATCGAACGCACAAGCCGGGGAAGAAGTTTCATTACGGTGGATGCCTATCGTAATGATGAAGAGAAGGAATTGATGGAGGCCTGGAACCTTACCGCCCAGACCATTATGCATGTGGATGAGTGGAAAGATTTCTTTGCCAAGGTTGGGTACACAGGGGACTATTTTTGGTTCATTCCATAAAGATAAGACCGATGAGAAAGACTGAAATTTCTATAGAATTGTTACGCCGGATGAAATTGATCCGCATGGCCGAGGAAACCATCGCTGCACGGTATTCCCAGAACAAGATGCGTTGCCCAACTCATTTGTGCACGGGCCAGGAAGCTGTGTCCGCGGCAGTAGGTTTTATTTTGAGCAAGGATGATTTTGCGGTGAGTTCGCATCGTGCTCATGGAAATTATTTGGGAAAAGGGGGGAGTCTCGGCGCCATGCTGGCAGAGATCTACGGGAAGGCTACGGGCTGTTCTGCCGGTAAGGGCGGTTCGGTGCACCTTATTGATAAGAGCGTCGGATTTATGGGTAGTACTGCGATTGTTGCCAATCAGATCCCTATCGGAGTTGGCCTTGGGCTTTCAATTGCGCTTAACCGAACAAAACAGGTCAGCTGTGTTTTTTTTGGTGAAGGGGCAACGGAAGAGGGCGTATTCTATGAATCAGTGAATTTCGCGGTCCTTAAAAAACTCCCCGTTCTTTTTATTTGTGAGAATAATCTTTACTCAGTGTATTCATCTCTTAAAGACCGTCAGCCAGCCGGGCGGGAAATTACCAAGATGGTCCAAGGACTCGGTTGTCCGGCCCAAAAAGGGGATGGTAATGATGTTCTTGAAGTTTATGAGAAAGTAAAGAAGGCGGTGGCTTTGATACGCGGGGGAAAGGGGCCTTATTTCTTTGAATTTTCCACTTATCGCTGGCGGCAGCATTGCGGTCCGGATTTTGATAATAATATCGGATACCGCAGTGAAAAAGAATTCTTGGCGTGGAAGAAAAAGGACCCGGTTAGTCGATTAGAAAAGGATATTTTGAAAAAAGGAATGCTCTCGCGCCAACAGATCGATCGGATGGAGCAGGAGATCAAGTCTAAGATCGATGCCGCTTTTCAATTTGCGGAAGACTCGCCTTTTCCTCAAGAACTCGAGACGTATACGCAACTTTTTAAGGAATAAGCATGGCTAACCGACGACTAAATTTTGCCCAAGCAGTAAATGAAGCATTGACGCAGGCCATGGAGAAAGATACTAAGGTCATTTGTTATGGCCTTGGCGTTGATGATCCTAAGGGTATTTTTGGAACGACATTGGGCTTAAAAGAAAAATTTGGGGACGCTCGCGTGTTTGATATGCCGACTTCAGAGAATGCTATGACGGGCATCGCTATAGGGGCATCGCTTAACGGCATTCGTCCGGTAATGACGCATCAACGTTTGGATTTTTTTCTTTTAGCCATGGACCAATTGGTGAACAATGCGGCCAAATGGCATTATATGTTTGGTGGAAAGTCTTCTGTACCGATCACGATCCGCTTGATCATGGGACGCGGTTGGGGGCAAGGTCCTACACATTCTCAGAATTTGCAGGCGTGGTTAACTCATATCCCTGGCCTTAAAGTGGTGGCACCGGCAATGACGGCGGACGTTAAAGGGCTTCTTTTAGCGAGCATTTTGGATGACAATCCTGTGGTTTTTCTTGAACACCGCTGGCTTCATAATCTCGAGGGCGATGTGCCGGTCGGTGCCATACCAATTCCTTTGGGGAAAGCCAACTTGATCAAGAAAGGTGATGATGTCACGATCGTTTCATTTTCGTATATGACTATTGAAGCCCTTCGCGCCATTGAGGTCCTTGAGAAAGAAGGGGTGCACTGTGATCTGGTCGATTTGAGGACCTTAAGCCCCATGGATTGGGATTCGATCTTTACTTCAGTCAATCGTACGGGCCGCCTATTGGTATTAGATACCAGCAATGAAACCGGATCTGTCGCGGGCGAGATCATTGCCCGGGTCAGCATGGAACTTTTTGCTAAGTTAAAAGCAGCCCCGCAAAGGCTTGCCTCGCCGGATCTTCCTAGTCCTACCAGCCTTGCGTTGACCAAAAATTTTTATAAGGGGGCTGAAGATATTGTTCATGCCGTTAATAAAATGCTGGGAAAAAATATTTCGTTAGAGTATTTTCAAGATCAACGCAAACGGCCGAATGACGTTCCGGGGGATTGGTTTAAGGGCCCTTACTAAGAAAATTAATTATGACAATACCTAAAGAAATGTTGGCTGCGATCTTAGTTGAGCAGAAAAAACCGCTGGTACTTGATAAGGTCTCTTTGCCTGAAGAATTACATTTTGGCCAAGTCCTAGTCAAGGTCCATTATAGCGGCATTTGCGGATCACAAATAGGGGAGATCAACGGTGTCAAAGGAGAGGACAAGTATTTACCTCACTTATTGGGACATGAGGGATCAGGAGAGGTTGTCAGCGTAGGGTACGGGGTCACGCGTGTTAAACCTTCGGATCATGTGGTCATGCATTGGATGCCGGGGTGCGGGATTGAATCCAAGCCGCCTTTATATTCCTGGAAAGGTAAATTATTAAATGCCGGTTGGATAACGACATTTAATGAGTATTCAGTAGTGTCTGAAAATCGCCTTACGGTTATCCCCAAAGATTTTGATTTGAAAACAGCGGCCCTTTTCGGGTGTGCCGTAACAACAGGTTTAGGAGTTATTAATAACAAAGCTCAATTACAGATCGGCCAATCTATTCTTATCCTTGGAGCGGGCGGGGTAGGATTGAATATTATTCAGGGGGCGGCGATGGTATCTGCCCATCCTATCATTGCGGTCGATCTTTATGATGCGAAATTAAACATGGCTAAAAGATTAGGAGCGACCCATGTGATTAATACGAAGATGCAAGATTTAACAGACGCTGTGCACAAGATTGTGGGAGATAACGGAGTAGATGTTGTCGTTGATAATACTGGGAACCCTCAAGTGATTGAAGAGGGGTATCGTTTGACAAGTTCTAAAGGACGAATGATCTTGGTCGGAGTATTACCAAAGGACAAAAAGGTTTCGTTGAATACTTTAGCGCTCCATTTCGGAAAGACTTTGTCAGGAACTAAGGGTGGCGAGTGTCGGCCGGATTTGGATATTCCGCGTTATATCCGTCTTTGTCAAGAAGGGAAGTTGAAGTTAAATGAATTTATCACCGATAAATTCCCTTTAACAGGGATCAACGAGGCTATTGAACGTCTGCACCGAGGCGAGGTCATCGGGCGGTGTTTGATTGAGATAGAAGGTTAATGAAAAAGGGATCTGGGGCCGCAATAATTATTTCTATTTCCAGTGATATAGGCCACGCTTTAGCTTTAAGGTGGCAGAAAAAAGGATTTAATGTTTATGGGACCTATCGCACAACGTCTGCTCAAGTTGACGAATTAAATGCTTTGGGGATCAAGACGGTTCATTGTGATCTAACAAATAGTGCGTCGATCAAAGAGGCCTGTTCTTTTTTGAGCAAGACGTGTCTGCATTGGGATTATCTGGTCATTTGTCCGGGGCTTCAAGATCCGGTCGATTCTTTTGCCGATTGTGATTTTCTCAAGTGGGAGCAGTCCATCAATGTCAATTTTATAAAGCAAATGCAGATCATTCACCAACTGCTCCCATTTCGTTCAAAAGCTGCGTCAAAGCCGCCGGTTGTCCTACTTTTTGCTGGGGGAGGGACCAATAATGCGACAGTGAATTATTCGGCGTATACGGTCTCAAAGATTGCGTTGATCAAGATGTGTGAATTGTTGGATGCTGAGATCCCGGATACCAGTTTTACGATCATTGGTCCGGGCTGGGTCAAAACGAAGATCCATGAGTCCACCTTAAAAGCGGGGGCCAAGGCGAAATCAAATTATCAAAAGACCCTTGAAAAGTTGGGCACAAATGAATGCACGCCTATGGAAAAAGTGCTGGATTGCTGCGATTGGATCATCAATGAGGAGCATAAAGTTATTGGCGGGCGTAATTTCAGTGTTGTTTTTGATCAATGGTCAACCAGCCAGTTGAAGACAAGCTTACTGGAAGATCCGAACATGTATAAACTTCGCAGGCATGGGAATGATCGGCTGATTAAATAATACGAAACTGATTAATTGAAAGGGTATTGATGAATTCTTCTGTGATATTAAAAGAACTAATGTCGTTATTGCCGAGTCTTCCCAAGTATCATTCACCTGGCGGGGAATTACAGCCATTTTTAAAGAAAGTGGCCCGTAGAGAGATTGAATCGATGTTTTCTTCTCCAAAGGCTGGGCCCGTGGATTTTGTTCCTTTCGGGAAGCTTTGGTTCCCTTATCATAAGATGGGAGCGGTGGATACGCTAAATCTTTTTGATATCGATGAGCTTATTATCTTCAGTTTTTATTGGGCGAACCGTAGGCATTATAAGAAGGTTGTTGATATCGGGGCTAATCTTGGCCTTCATTCAATCCTGTTAAGCCGCTGTGGGTATACCGTGCGGTCTTTTGAGCCGGATCCCTGGCATTTCAAGATATTGACGAAGAACTTGGGTATGAATAAATGTTTTAATGTTACGCCGTATAATGCGGCTGTTTCCCGTGAGTCAGGGACTTTGGAGTTCATTAGGGTCCTGGGCAATACAACAGGAAGCCACCTCGCGGGTGCAAAGTCCAAGCCTTACGGAAAGCTGGAGAAGTTCCCTGTCAAGGTTGAAGCGTTTCCAGCACTGGTGTCCTGGGCGGATCTTGTCAAGATCGATGCTGAGGGGCATGAGAAGGAGATACTTTTGTCGACTGAAAAGAAGCATTGGAGAAAAACGGATGCGATGGTTGAAATTCAGAACG
>CAZASA010000062.1:0-13223 GCA_964487685.1 uncultured Planctomycetales bacterium | reverse complement strand
CGCTGATCTGCTGCGGAGTAAATTCCTTGCCCATAGCTTTAAATTTAAAATCAGTACCCATCTTGCGTTTAGCCGCGTAAATAGTCCCCTCAGAATTAATCGGTGCCTGACGACGGGCTGGCTCTCCGACTAAACGTTGTCCGTCCTTAGTAAATGCCACAAACGACGGAAATGCTTTGCCTGAGGCAACTCCTGCCCCTTCGGCAGATGGTATGATGACCGGACGGCCGCCTTCCATAACCGCGGCGGCTGAGTTTGACGTTCCTAGATCTATTCCAATAGCTTTAGACATATAAATCTTCTCCTTTTATTGATGCCAAACGTTCGAAAGTTTAGCTAATGTAGCTTTTATAAATGCCGGTATATCTGCCGGGTAACGGCTTGAAATAAAATTCTTATCTTCTACCACCTCTTGATCAAGATACTCAGCACCGGCATTCTTGATATCCTGAATAATTGACTTCCAGCCTGTAACTTTGCGGCCTTTTAAAATATCTGCAGTGATTAATAATTGCGCACCATGACAAATAAAGAAAATAGGTTTACCTGTTGCCGCAAACTGTTTGACGAATGTAACCACCTCATCATGACTTCTCAACTGGTCCGGAGAATACCCGCCGGGTATAAATAGAGCGTCAAAATAATCTGCAGATACATCAGTGACGGCCTTTTCGACTTTAACCTTCAAGCCGCCATTTTCTCCTGTAACAGTCCCTTTTTTAACCCCCAGTATCACAAGCTCATGTTTTGCTTTTTTATAAGCAGTTGCTGGCTTTTTGTACTCTGAATCCTCAAATTTATTGTCAATTAAAACCGCTATCCTAGCCATATTTGCCTCTTTCTATTAACTCACTTATAATCTATTTTTCTTTCTTCCGGACGATTCCGTGCTTTAATGCGTCCACCTAAACCCCTTAATCCTTGCTGCTGTGTTGATGTCCTTCTTTTTCTTTCTTGCTTTCCTTGGCTTTTCTTCATATTATTCCCCACTTTTTCGAGCTTCGGATAGTGCAATGGCAATGGCTTGCTTTTGGTCCTTTACAACTTTACCGTTAACACCACTTTTTAATTTTCCGCATTTATATTCATGCATGGCTTCTTGGACAATTTCTTGAAATCTTGGGCTCTCTTTTGTCATATTAAAACCTTTCAATTTTTAATTCTCATTACCTACAACCCGTAAATAATTATTTACATTATCCTCTCCAGCCAATACTGCCGCGAGATCACCTGCTATCATCTTTTCCTGTTCTCTATAAACATCACCCTCTAAAGTCACAATTCCATCTTCAACATTGACTAGAATATTGTTAGTCACAAGCGATAAAGATGTGTCTCTGTCGATAGCATCTTGAATATCTATAGACAGGTCGTCATCTGTCCCTGTCGTATTTAACCTGAAATCATCCTTAAGCACTCCTAACGCCTTTGTATCTTCAAAATCCTGCTCACTTACTTTTTTCATTTTCATCTCCAATCTTATTAAACACTCGTGTAACCATATGAAGTAAATAAAGATCCTTAAATTGTATTCTAGGGAAGAGTTGAAGTAATTCAATTGTACCGGGGTATAATGCTGCATTTTATTGCGAGGACGGGAAAGATAAAGTAAGCAGTTTCACTTTCTTATATTAGCGTCATTAATTTCATAAATTATTCTGATAAATTTGGGCTTATGAAATAATTTCTTTGATTTCACCCTGCCCATTTCCTTAACCTCATGTTCCCAAGGTATTTCATCGGTTTTCTTAACAACACCTATCAAATTTCCTCTCTGTTCGATATCATAAAGTCCTCGACAATGAATACAGCTGATTTCCCAAAAATGCTCGACCCCCTCCCTGCCCTTATCATAAATCCTGAACGACACCTTAAACTTACCCTTACCACAGATACAGGCACATTCACATAAAGAATTCTCATTGCTTGCAACAATCACTTTTGCAGTTTTTACAATCATAGGCCCTTTGAAAACCTCCATAAAATTAAGATGCTTAAGAAATTTCAGGAAGAAATTCTCCTGGTAATCCTATAAATCTATTGCCTGATTTTTGAAGCATCACGCTTGAATATCCACCTTTATCATTTGGGATATTGACCATAAAAATATTTTTACTCACTTGAGTCTGAATTATCACAGGTACTGATGAGATCATAATTGTAGCCCCATCAGGTGGAGACACTTCCGCATCCTTTTTAGGAAGATAATTAAAGTTAATGGCTTCGTGATTATATTTTTGAGGACCAGTAATCAAAAACCTTGTAGCGTCAGTTCCTAAAGCGACTGTGCCCATAGACGGCGATCTAAATTCCAATCCGCTTTCATAAGCCTGAATCGGTTGTGTCAAAAATGCCATCCCTGCCACGCCTAACATAACTATCTTACTTAAATGACTTTTGAGTATCATATTCCATTCCTACACTTTCCATGTCCCATTGAATATCTTCCTCCATCTCATTCTCTACAGCCCAAATCACATCAAGGGGTAAAAATGGTTTCTTAATCCATCTTTTTATTCCGCAAAAATCCATCAGCCATTTAAATTCATCTTTAAATAGATTTGACATCGCGATGATCGGAATTTTCTTCGTACCAAAAACCCTGTTGATCGCATCGGCAAGCGCAAATCCATTTCTATGGGGCATTTTTAATTCCATTAAAATAACATGCGGCTTATTATTGATTACAGTATCTACGGCACCCAAAATATCATCGACCAAAATTGTTATATAACCGGCCATTGTTAGAATTTTTTCGAGCTCTTTAAGAGAATCCTGGTTGTCATCAATGATGGCTACTATTCTATTTTGCATCTCCCACCCCCCAGCTTTATTGAACGTCTTCTAATTAAAAAACCAATGGATAATTAACAAATATAACACCTCCTTCATAACATTTAATTTTTCTAACTTTATACCGGCATTTTATGGAGAGAGTCAAAATGAATCAATTGTACCAGGGTATAACAGGGAAGGTCAGCGAATGGCTTGTTTAGGGAACATTTGAAATCAGATTTAGCTGAAGATTTAATACTGAGGAAACCGGTAAAAACACCTAGGATTATTGCAAAAAATGGTCTACGGGTTTTTTTAATACCTTGGCAATTTTATCCATCGTGCTAAGAGAAGGTTCTGCAATACCATTTTCGTAGAGAGACACGCTTTTTTGATTCGCGCCTATCTTCTTGGCGAATTCAGTTTGATTGAGGTCTTGCTCCACCCTGGCAACTTTAATCTTTTTACCGAGTTTTTTGAGATCCATAATAATAAGATTACACTTGACTTTTATTCCGTTTAAGGTATAATTTATACGTAACCTGGTAATAGAAGAGATATACCTTATGGTACTTAATATATACCCTTAAATTAATTTTGGCAATAACTATGTTAACATTTCAACCAGACATAAAAGAACAGTCACCTATTAAATTGGATTTTCGCTTTCGCGGGAATGACAATAAGTGCGCTGGGAACGACATTAAAAATTTATCCTGGAAGGATTCTGTTGCTGTTCAAAAAATTCTGGATGTTCTGTGCCAGATACTGGCAGAAGAATACTGTAAGACCGCTCGGGAACATCCCGAATTGTTTGCCACAAAAGGATAATCTATGCGTGCAGCCATTTATGCTCGATATTCATCTGAGAACCAAAGCGAGAAAAGCATTGATGACCAGGTCCGTGTTTGTAAGAAATATTGCTCCAATAATGGCATAACCACAGATGAAAAACATTTCTTTGTTGATGAAGCCACATCTGGCGCTCTCATCACCCGCCCCGGCCTCCAAGCCCTTGAAAAGGCAATGGAGAATAAAGAATTTGAAGCTGTTGTTGTTGATGATCTCTCCCGCCTGTCGAGAAGCAATCATCAAATGCTTACCCTTGTCCTTAAATTCAACTTCCATCAAGTTAAGCTTATTTCTGTATCAGATGGGATAGTTACCGATGATGCAAACTCTAAACTTGGCATCCAAATCCGTGGACTTATTAATGAGCTTTATCTAGATGATCTGAGCAAGAAAACTATACGTGGCCTTGAAGGACAAAAACTCCGGGGATTCAGTGCCGGTGAGAATGTATACGGTTATTACACCAAACCACAAGGCGAACTGAAACTAAATAAACGCGGTCAGCCAAAATATGAAGGAAAAATACATGTTATAAATCCTGAGGAGGCAGAAATAATAAAGCGTATATTCCGCGATTTTATATCGGGGAAAAGCATCCACAAGATCGTTATTGATCTCAATACGGAGAAAGTCCCTACCAAAAAGGGTCGTAAAAACGGCTGGAACAACTCAAACATCTCAAGAATTGTAAGAAACGAAAAATATATAGGGCAATGGAACTGGAGAAAATCAAAAGTTGTTCACGACCCTTTATCCGGAAGACCAAAGCAGTTTAAACGTCCGCTCCAGGAACAAATGACATTCTTTAGAGAAGATCTCATAATAATCGACAAAGAGACCTGGGACAAAACACAAACACGCTTAAAAGAAACCCAGGGCACATGGCCAGTAAGCCCCAAAAAAGAAGGTTTCTATAAACAAAAAAGCTATGTTCATACCAGCCCCACCCACCTCTTTTCCGGGCTTATGAAATGCAGCCTGTGCGAAGGAGCCATTGTTCTTGTCAGCGGTAAATCAAGCGGATATTACGGATGCTACAACGCCAAACGGAAAACCTGTACAAATACACTGCTTATTCCCCGCAAAAAGGTCGAAGAACATATCCTTCAAGATCTAAGAGAAAAAATTCTGACAGTTGAGAACCTTGATTACGTCTACCAAAATGTCGAAAAACTGGCCGCAAAAATCCTAAATACGGTTCCGGAGCAATTAAAATTAAATAGAAGCAAGATTGAGAAAATTCAAGCTGAAATACAAAACTATATGAACTTTATAAAAGCCGGCAATTTCTCTAAAACGGTGGCGGATGCCCTTGCAGACGCAGAAAAAAGAGATGGGGATCTAAAGCATGAAAATGAATCCCTTGAATTTCAAAATAATAACAACTTTAAGGCGCCCCCTACAGAATGGCTAAAAAACAGGCTAGAAGGCTTTAGTGACACCTTAAACAAGGGCACCGTTCTCTCTGCCCAGGCTTTAAAAGAACTATTAGGGCCTGTGTCACTAGAACCCGTTTTATCCAAAGAAGCCGACTTTTATCACTTATTTGAGGGACATGAGAAGGATTTCAAGCCTTATTACGTGGCACACACAAAAATCGAAACCCTTGCGCTCCTGGATGATGAGCACAAGGGTTCGAATTGGTATCAATGGCGGAGAAGGAGAGATTCGAACTCTCGAGACGCCTTTCGACGTCTACACGCTTTCCAGGCGTGCGCCTTCAACCACTCGGCCACCTCTCCGTACCAAAATCTTACTATCAAATTTAGAACTTACTTTTCAAATCTATTTAGAAACGGAGAGGTGTTGTGCATGCTTCCATGATCCAACAATCAAGAAAAGCATGCCCACCTCTCTACACTGTAACCGCGTACAGTTTATGTCTTTGCTCTTTTAAACGGGCGTCTTCCAGATATTCGTCATACGACATACCCAACCGGTCAATACAGCCGTTAGGCGTCAATTCAACGATCCGATTCGCCACGGTTTGAACCAACTGATGGTCATGAGATGAAAATAAAATAGTCCCCGGAAAACTTTCCATACCCTTGTTTAACGAGGTGATCGCTTCCAGATCCAAGTGATTAGTCGGCTCATCGAGGATCAAGGCATTGGCTCCGGTTAACATCATGCGCGAGAGCATACAACGGACTTTTTCACCGCCGG
Organism: uncultured Planctomycetales bacterium; assembly: GCA_964487685.1. Classification (GTDB taxonomy): domain Bacteria; phylum Omnitrophota; class Gorgyraeia; order Zapsychrales; family Fredricksoniimonadaceae; genus JABDGZ01. Next base: position 7,430 of record CAZASA010000062.1, on the reverse strand, counting down.
AAAGCACCTTCACAGGCTTTAAACTTTCTTCACCGGTAAAAAGCATCCTGCCCAAAAACCCGCGTACAAAATTCTCGTCCTTCTCAACCGAATATTGCCTGAGCCAATCAACAATATTAAAATCCACATTGAAATATTTACTGTTTTCTTTAGGAAAATACGCCTGGGATGTTGAGACTCCCCATTTAAACGAGCCGCTATCCGCCTTGGCCTCTCCCATCAGGATTTGAAAAAGGGTCGTTTTGACAAGGTCATTGGGGCCGACAAAAGCGATCTTTTCACCTTTATAGGCATGTAAGGAAAAATTCTTGAACATCAATTGACCGTCAATAGACTTGGTCAGATTCTCAATATCCAGCACATCATTACCGGCTTCGCGTTCCGGTTTAAAATTAATAAAAGGGAATTTACGCAAGGATGGTTTGATCTCATCCAGCGTCAATTTCTCCAGGATCTTTTTACGGGAAGTTGCCTGACGGGCTTTGGAAGCATTAGCTGAAAATCGGGCGATGAAATCCTGCAATTCTTTGCGTTTGTCCTCTGTCTTCTTGTTCGCGTCCGAACGCTGCCTTAAGGCCAATTGGCTGGCCTCCACCCAAAAACTGTAATTACCTGAAAACATCTGTATCTTGCCGAAATCTATATCACAAACATAGGTGCAAACTTTATCCAGAAAATGGCGATCATGGGAAACTACGATGGCCGTATTCTGGAAATTGATCAAAAACTCCTCAAGCCACATGCAGGTATCAACGTCCAAATGATTGGTCGGCTCATCCAGGATCAAGATATCCGGATTGCCAAATAAGGCCTGGCATAAAAGGACCCGCACTTTCTGGGAACCTTCCAATTGCTTCATTTGCTGTTGATGCAATTCCTCACCGATACCAAGATCGCTTAATAATTTTCCTGCTTCAGAATCCGCATTCCAGCCGTTCATCTCGGCAAACTCAGCTTCCAGCTCTGAGGCACGTATCCCGTCAGCATCACTGAAATCTGGTTTACTGTAGAGCTCTTCCTTTTCCTTCATCACCTTGTAAAGTTCTTTATGTCCCATGACCACGGTCATGAGGACAGTGACTTCATCAAAGGCAAACTGGTCTTGCTTTAACACAGAGATACGTTTCCCCCCGGCAACACTGACCGCGCCTGAAGTAGTATCAAGGTCCCCGGAAAGGATCTTTAAAAAAGTTGATTTACCCGATCCATTGGCACCGATGATGCCATAGCAATTGCCGGGATTGAAGGTAATGTTGACCCCGTCAAAAAGGATGCGTTTGCCAAATTGTAAAGAAACATTATTTGCAGAAATCATAAGTCGGGAATTATAGCATAACCGCCCTTAAACGCCAAAGAGATTTAAACCTTCCTGCATTCCTTATCCTTGCTTATTTAGCCAAATAGTGCTAATCTGTGCAGCTTGAAGGTAAATTTAACACTATTTTAGGAAGGTAAGACATGTCACCAACAGAACAAAACTTTTACGGGCTGGGTATTGCTCCTGCGATCCTTAGCGTCATTGAACGATTGAAATTCACCGTTCCCACTAAAATCCAATACCAAGCTATTCCAATAGGCCTGCAAGGCCAAGATGTGATGGGCATTGCCCAAACCGGGACCGGCAAAACCATGGCTTTCGGTATTCCCCTGATCCAGCGCTTGGCCCAGATCAAAGGCCGTGCCCTGATCGTTGTCCCAACCCGTGAGTTAGCCATCCAGGTTGATGAAAGTCTGCGCAAGATCGCCACTGCTTTTGGTCTCAAGACCGCAGTCTTGATCGGCGGAGATTCCATGGGCAAACAGCTTCAAACGTTAAAATCAAATCCGCGTATCATTGTTGGCATTCCGGGCCGTTTGATCGACCATATGGAACAAAGGACGATCAGTTTCCATGACGCACATATCTTGGTCCTGGATGAAGCTGACCGTATGCTTGATATGGGTTTTGGACCTCAGATCCAAAAATTATTAAAGCAAGTTCCTCATGACCGCCAAACCATGCTCTTTTCAGCGACCATGCCAGAATCGATCATGAATATTGCCAGAAGTTATATGAAACTGCCTGTCCGCGTGGAAGTAGCACCGACCGGCACCATGGCCGATAAGATCACCCATGAGTTATATATCGTGCGCAAAGAACTAAAGAGCCAATTGTTAGAAAGTGTTTTAAATAAATATAAAGGAACTGTCCTTATTTTTTGCCGAACTAAATTCTCGGTGGCCCGTTTGACCAAGCAATTGCGCGGGATGAAGCATAATGCCGCGGAGATCCATTCAGACCGCTCACTGGGACAACGCAAAGAAGCTTTGGAAGGTTTTAAGAGAGGCAAATACCGCATTTTAGTGGCCACTGATATCGCTGCGCGCGGGATCGATGTCAAAGGCATTGAGCTCGTCATTAATTACGATCTTCCTGATGATCCTGAGAATTACGTCCACCGTATCGGCCGTACCGGCCGCGCGGAGTTGACCGGGCACGCCATGTCTTTTGCAACGCCAGACCAGCGGTTGGATGTCAAAAATATCGAGAAGATCATCAATAAGACCTTGCCTGTCACTGACAGCCATCCGACGATACCTTTGGAGAAATTCCATCAACCTAAGACACCGGTGATGGCCTTCCAAACCCCCCGCCGCATGCGCCTGCGCCGAAGGTAGTACCCGCAAAAATCTTCAAGAATTGATATCTTGACATCATGATATCATTATTGTATATTTTATATAGACCTATCAAGGAGGCGATCTATGAAAGTATACACCTTACGCCTGGAAGATGAATTCATATCAACATTGAAGGAAATCGGCCTTAAAGAAAAGAAATCGTTACGCACTATTATTATTGAAGCTTTACAGGATAAAATCTTCAAACGCGTTTCAAAGAGCGACAGCCTCAAAGAGCAAAAAAAAATGGAACATGTGGCGCGATTAGCCAGCCGCTTGAAGGATGATGATATCTTAAAATCCCTTCGCGAGGACCGCCAGCGATGAAGGTTTTTGACAGCAGTGCCATTTATAAAATCATCAGTTTAGGCGAATCCTCTCTATTGTCCGGCCAATACACCTCTTCTTTATCTTTCTTTGAATTAGGTAATATTATCTGGAAAAATTCTGTTTTAGTAAGCGTCTATTCTCAAAAAGAAGCTTCTGAATTATTGGATGCTTGTGAGGCGGTACTGGAGAAAATGCGTATCGGTTACGCTGATTTTAAAGACATTTATCATATTGCCGCGAAATGCCATATTTCATTTTACGATGCCTCCTATGTCGGCTTGGCCCTAAAAATAAACTGTCCTTTCATCACTTTAGATCATAAGCTTTCCCAAAAAATAAAGCCTCTTGTTGATGTCCTTGATCTTGAACATCTGGTCAAATAAATAATCCCTCTATTCTAATTATTGTTAAGTTCCCTAAAAATCGGAAGGCCTGCCGCGGACTTGATCTCAAGTATAACTGGGAAAAAGCCTTCAATACGGCTTAAGCTGGCCGCGTCCTGTAGGGCCAAAGGCAACGGCACCCCCGCCCCATCGCGTTTGATAAGTAAATTAAGGTTGGCAGAGTTAAAATCAATACCACCTTTTGCCGGAGTGAACATCGCAGGGTTTGAAGTCATAGTTGCAGGCCTTGAAGTAGCTTCTTTATTTAATTCAGTCTTTAGGTCATTTATAGTCTTATCTGGATCGATCAACCAATTTCTTGTAATTCCCATATACTTTGGGTTCTCATCAAGCGCCCTCACAATATCCAAAAGCTGTTGATCTTGCGGGTCTCTCACCTTAATATCCCCATATTCTTTTAACAAGACTTGAGCTGCCTCGGGAACACCCATTTTTCCTAATGCATCCATGATCTCCGGACGGTAATCTGCATTTGCCATTAAATTGGCGAACTTATTTACAACCTGAGGAGCATCCGCTTGGATCAAAGTAATGATGATCTGACTCCTGATTTTTTTGTGCACATTCTTGTCTGTTAACTTGATCAAGAGCGGGTCAACAATAGCCGGGTCATTGGGCATTGCATAAAGCGCTTCCATGACAACATCATCATCGGGATCACTAAGGAGCCCTAAGTATGTTTTTACTGCCTCCGGGTCCTTTGCTCTGGTAAACCATAATGCGCCAACCACCTGAACCCGCACTCTTGGATTTTTGTCATTTAATCGGGACAACAGCAGTTTCCTAACATCCTCTTTATTTTCTTTCACCCGAGACAAGGCATCGTTAGCCATCACACTCAAATGCCCCATCTGACTTGCTAAGGCTAATCGTACATCTGAATCTTTAGCTGGATCAAAATAAAATGGCATATGAATGGCTTCAAGGAAACCCCTTGCACTAAGAACATCCGTATCAGTCATTTCGTTAAAATTGTTTGAACTGACAACACCGTTTGTTGCTATTTCTACCAGCAAGCCCCGCACTTGAGCATCTTGGTCTGCCTGAGCGGCCAACAATTCATTAGCGGCTTTAAAATTTGCTCCCTGGTCACTATGATCGCCGTGCCCCCAAAAATCGATGGATTCAAACAGACTGCGGATGGGAATCATAAAAAGCCCTTTTTTGGCATCGTCCTTAGAAAGTGTCGCCAAATACTTTTGAGTGTCTGCCGGATTATCAGCTAACTGAATGCCATAATTAGCCAAAATGGTTGAAATCCGACCGGATATTTCGGGCTGAATTCCTTTTTGACTTAAACGATCTTGTAATGGCTGAATTGCCGGAACACCGATTCTTATCAGCTCACCTTGGGCAGCTTCACGATCACTAAATGCATCTGCCCCTAATCTTTCGATTAGGTCATTAATATGCTTTAGGTCTACAGACTTTGGAGCCAGGAAGACCGTGTTAGAAGGCAAAGTAGCAGGAATTGTTGTCGGAATTACATTGGGCACAATACCGACAGCTCCAAGTACACCGGTCCTAAAAGTTCTGCCGATGAATTTCTTTACTTCTGATACCATCGCATTGTCATATTTGATTTCCTTAATACTGTTGACTGCCAATGGCATATCAGTTTCTGCACCATTTTCATTAATTAATTTTACAAGCATCACCCCTTCTGCCATGGGCGTAACCTTAACAAACCTGCTCTGATATTCCATTTTCCTTCGGGTATATGTTATCGTTCCAGTCCCTAATTTGGTATTAACCGAGGTCTTTATTCTCCGGCTATTTAACAGTTTACTGGCATTACCTAATTTCTCTACTAGCCCCTCAAATGAATGCGCTGTCATTGCCGCGTTGATGTCTTTTAATTGTTTTTCGGTTTGTCGAATCCCATTTAAAACTATATCGACGATGCTTTGATAGGTATTAGCCTCTGTTAAGGGTTTCAATATTTGTTGAGTTCCCTGTTTAATTTCTTTTTGAGCTTCAGTAGTATGTTTGGTATCTGCTATTTGACGTTCTAAATCCGCAATTTGGCTTAAGGTATCCTGATGCATTCTATCTTTACCTTTTTCCTTGTCGTTTATCCATTCACGGATCAAATGGTCCCGTAAACTATACAATAAAGCCAATCGTTGACGCAAAGCAGCCACTTGACCTTCTGTTTCCTGAGACATCATCGCCTGGTTTAACAAGTCATCCGGAGTATAAATCTCATCTGGCCCATTGGCTATGGAAATCACTCTTTTAATTCCCATTTTTTTGGCTTTTTCGGCCATCTTTCTTAATAATATTTTAGTTAGTAAATCTTCAAAACCTGCTTGTGCTCCCACAAACGAAATAATTACAGCATTTTTATTAATATCAAAATGAGACAATAAAAATCCACGCATTTCATTGCCCTTGAAATAAAATTGACTGAACCCTGACCCTTGGTCCTTAAGGATAATGTCGTCGAAGTCAGCTACAGTAATCGGTGAATCTTGACCCAAGGAAGCTACATATTTTCTAAGCAAAAAATGATGTGTTAATGAAATTTGAGTTGTATCTAAAATATCCTCTGGGAGTATTGGGTCATTAATAAATAACATGAAGTTCCCAATATGGCCACTAGTGTCTTCCATCGTCCCTTCTGTCATGGGCCAAAAACTTCCTGTCATAAGGAACGCGAAATTACTTCTTAAATCAGAATTATAATATTCAAAAGATATAGTTCCTCCTGGAGCGATCTTTTTCCTTAATTCTGTTACGAATTCTTTTTCCTTTCCCTGAAAATTAACATAACGGTGGACATTGCCCCAACGGATATGCCGGTATTGGGCCTCGGGCATTGCTTTTGGAATGTCCCGGATATCCACACGTCGAATAATGATATTCTCTCCTTTCTTAAAAAAATTTTTAGCTCTATTTAAATGACCTTCAACGAAAAATGAACTATCTTCCACAATAATTTTTTGGTCGCCTATACTTGAAAAGTACCGGGCTGCCCGAGGACCGGATGCCAGGTCTAGTATATACAGGTCCTTTAATTTACTATTATGGCCAATCACGTTATATAAAGGAAAGTCATAAAATTGAGTATAATTCTCTACGTGCCTAAAAACTTCTTCATCAAAAGCTAATTCGCCTAATTTCCATAACATGATCCTGGCATCTTGTGCATATGGATCATTTTCGTAAGCATGTAGTGAAAATTTAAGGATATCTACGACTAAGGGGCGCAAATAACCCGGAACATCCTGGATATCATTTATTAAAAAATCATCCATATCACTATGAAAATGGGCATAAAAGAATGCCATTGCTATTTCCTGATCAATTTTATCTCTTTGATTAGTACTCATCGATTGAATATCTTTATATTTTTCTCCAAAGGTCTGTGATGTGCCTGGGATCTTTTGGGAAAGGAAAATATCTATTGACGTTCTTGGATCCTGACGTAATAAATCCCAGTTATATACCGACATTGATGCGTCTGACGGGCTTTGAGCAGGTGATATTTTAGGGATATCTTCAGTTAACTGTATTTGTGCTAGATCAATACTGCCTGAACGGTTTGCTGCTGACAAAGCAAGGCTTGCGGGAGGGCGGTTTTGGGGTGTGAACATAGCAGGGTTAACATTGAAAAATCCCTGGGTCCCTCCTGAAAAATATTTTCTGGGTATCGGCTGTTGGGTATATTTATCAACGTCTTCTTTGATGTAGTTAAAAACGCCTTTTTTAAAGGCCTTGAGATATTGTTGATAAATGATATTGATATCTGAATCTTTGTTGTGGATTCCCGCTTTCGCGGGAATGACAAGACCTTTTAGTTTTGCTTTGTTATCGTATACCTTACCTAACAATGATTCTTTTAAGGTGCGTTTATACCAGGTGGCTAAGATCATTCCGCTGTAGATCTGGCGAAGTAAGGCAAAGTTCTTGCCTTCGTTGACCTCACGTTCGAGTTCGGGAAGGATGATTTCGCGGACGATATTGGAGCCGAGGGAATTGACATTATTCGTAGAGACGCGATTTATCGCGTCTCTATTAAGAGACGCCATA
>CAZASA010000061.1:0-13370 GCA_964487685.1 uncultured Planctomycetales bacterium | reverse complement strand
CTAACAATTCTCCCAAAGAAGTTATTCTGGTGTCCGTATCGAGCGATAGTGCATCCAGTGTTGAGATACATCAGATGAGTACCACCAACGGCATGATGAGAATGGCGCAGGTGTCTAATATCCATATTCCTGCTCAAGATAAGATGATATTAAAACCGGGCGGGTTTCATATCATGTTGATCGGTCTTAAAAAACCGTTAAAAAAAGGTAATCTTGTGCCCCTAATCCTTCATTTTCAGGATGGGACAGAAATACCCGTTACCGCTTTGACCAAGATGCAAAAGGTCAAGGAAGCTTCAGGTATGACAGGTATGAAAATGTGAGGGTTTTATGAGAAAAAATGGCTTCGTTGTACTCACAATGACATTTTTTTTAACGTTTTATTTTCTGTGTACAGGTATTCCTGAGGCAAGGGCGGATGATCTGGGAGTGCTCAATCCAAGCAGGGATTTCACTCTTCATGACCAGGATGGGAAGGTGTTCCATTTAAAAGACCATCGGGGTCAAATTATCCTTCTTTTTTTTGGGTACACGGCATGCCCTGATGAATGTCCAATCACCCTTTCGAAATTAGCCAGGGTTTACTCATTATTAGGTCCCAAGGGTCAAAAGCTATTGACCTTGTTTGTCACGATCGACCCCCAGCGTGACACGCCCATTAAATTAAAAGAGTATCTGCAATACTTTAATATCAACGCCCTGGGCTTGACAGGCACAAAACAGGAAATTGACAAGGTCGTGGATAGTTACAAGGCTTCCTATGATAAAGTGGTCACTCAATCGTCAGCCTTGGGATATGTGTTTGACCATACCGATGATTTATATCTAATAGACACACAGGGGATGACCGTACATCTTTTTCACCTGGAAGATAGTTCTCAATTGATCGCATCTGTCATCAAGGAGTATTGATATGGCCAAGATCAAATTAGACCTGCATGATATCTTTAACCAGGGCAGGTCCATTGATACGGAACTCAACCGTGTGATCCAGGAAGCCGTAGATAAGGGTATTTCGTTGGTTGAGATCATACCGGGCAAGGGAAGTGGACAACTTAAAAAACATGTGTTACGCTTTCTGGAACAGAAGCATATCAAGGCTCTTTATCACCGTATTGAAAAAGACGATAAGAATTTTGGGAGGGTTTTTGTCCATTTCAGGTAAATGGCCTCACTTTTGATTTTTCTTGCCCTTTTTTGATTGTACGTCTATAATCGCCAAATGGAAGATTTTGAAAATCGTCGTCATTTCCGTTTAAGGGAGCTGATTGACATCACATGGAAGCATGAGGACCAGGAAGAATCAGGTGAGGGGACGGTCGTAAACATCTCATCATCCGGCCTGTTATTACAGACAGACAGGTTATTTAAGGTATCCGACCAAAGCGTGTTGTCCTTTGGCTCCAAGGTCAATTCCCTGCCCCTAGCCGGTAAAAAAGGCAGGGTGATGTGGTATCGCCGGATAGTAACCCCGCATGAACGTTACCAATGCGGGATCCAATTATTAGAGGATAATTCGGACAGGGATTTTCAGCAATGGCTGGGAATGAAGATAGATCGATTAAGTGAAGCTTTAAATATTAATATACTGAGTAATTTGGCTTATTTGTAGGGTCCAAAAACCAAAGCTAACCAAAAAACAGGGGGTATTGAAGTGTCAGAGACAGTGTTAAACCAGCAGGAACCGAAACTTGAACCAGGTGCAGACACCCAACGCCAGAATAATAATTTAAAAAAGATCGTTGGGATCATTCTTTCCCTGGTGATGGTTGGGCTTACTATTTATGTCCTTAACCTGCAGCATTTGAACTCTGATACCCTTTATAAGTCAACTTCCCTGGCGCTGGATGCCAGCGACCACGCGACTAATAATTACAGGACCTATGTGGGTAAATATAAGGTGACCAAGGTGGAGCTTGATGAAACGACCCATAAGCTGGAAGTGGTCAAGGACCAATTAAACCAGGTCTCTATAGAGCTCGCAACGACCAAGAACATGTTATCCCAAACCCAGAGCATGCTCTCCCAGGCCCAGGAAGAGAATACTTCATTAAAGAAAGAATTGCAGGGATTGGATGAGCTGCGTTTATCCGAGAATGTCCAGAATATCGGTGAGTTGCAAAATAAGATCCAGACCATGAAAGAAAAAGATTCCATGATCAGTGATCAAATAGCTGACCTCAAGAAAAAATTACGGGAATTTGACGCTGAATTTGCCGATCTCGATGAAGGCAAGACCTTGATCAATCTGTTTCAGAAAAAGATAAGATTGGTCAAAAGCCGCATGCATGACCTTAAGGAGCAGGCCTATTTGGCCCGTGTCGCGGCCCAAAAAGAGAAGGACCGTTTGGCGGTATTAAACGGTAACAGCGGCTTTTTTATCCGTAATGGCCAGGTGCAAAATCCTAACGGCACCAACAAGTCATTTGCTATTGATGTTAAGATCGTACAATAATAGGTTTTCCTCACTTAAAGATTTGCCAAGCAAAAGGGACGTATGATCAACATACGTCCCTTTTATATTTCTATTAATCTTGAAATAATTATATAAAATCTGTAGTATATTAAGACTTAATCAAGCGCCCAGGAGGACGCCATAAATGGTGTTGTATTGAGACGCCATAAATGGCGTTGTATTGAGACGCCATAAATGGCGTCTCTACGATGGGTGCCCAGGAGGATTTGTATGACATTAGAAGATAAGATCAGCCAGGATTATGTCCAGGCGATGAAAGCCAGGGATTCATTTGCTTCCTCAGTATTGAGTTTTTTGCGCGCACAGATCAAGAATGTCAAGGTCGATAAGCGCCTCGAAATCGTGCCTGATGAAGAGGTGTTGGGGGTCATTAAAAAGCAAGTCAAGCAACGTCTGGATTCAATTTCCCAATTCAAAGCCGGCGGCCGGACAGACCTGGTTGAGAAGGAAGAGAAGGAATTGGCCATTTTAAAAAGCTACCTTCCCGCTGAGATGGCGCCGGAAAAAATAAAGGGTATTATTGAAGAAGTCATCAAGGCCAGCGGGGCTGTTTCCATCAAGGACATGGGGCGGGTGATGAAAGATGTGTTGGGCCGTCTGGCAGGACAGGCAGATAATCAAACGGTCAGTGCGCTTGTTAAAGAACGTTTATCCAGGTCCTAGGTCATTATGCGGTTAGTCAGAAATATCTTCTTTTCAGTGCTCACGATCGTGCTCGTCGGGGCCATGGGCTTTACGTTTTGGATGCGGGACAGGTATGTTGTCCCGATCCTGATGTATCACCATGTGGGGGTCCCGTCGGGGAAATGGCGGTTGAATTCAGTCAGTGCCAAGTCTTTTGATGCCCAAATGAATTTTCTCAAACGGCATTGTTTTCAGGTGATCAGTTTTGATGATCTGGTGGAAGGCCTCAAAAAAGGGCATGCGTTTAACCGCAATACGGTGGTCATCCAGTTCGATGACGGGTATGAAGATAATTATACCTATGCCTTCCCCATCCTGAAAAAATACGACTTTCCGGCCATGGTTTTCTTGATATCTGATCTGGTAGGCAAACCTGATTATTTGACATGGGACCAGGTCAAGGAAATGGAACAATATAATTTTATGGCCGGTGCGCATACGCGGCACCATGCGTATTTACCAAGCTTGAACCTGGCCGATGCCCAGGATGAAATAGCCGGCAGCAAGAAGATCATTGAGGAACATCTGGGGCACCCGATCGATTATATGGCCTATCCGACCGGCGGGTTTACCGAAGAAGTTAAACACCTTGCTAAGGCGGCAGGATATAAGGCCGCTGTCACGACCAATCGAGGGAAGTATAAGTTCAATGAGGACTTGTATGAACTTAAACGGGTCCATATGAACAATGATGATGAACGGTATTCAGGCCTTATCTTATGGTTTAAATTTTCCGGTTATTACAATCTTTTCCGTGAGCAAAAGAACAGCGGAGGGAGGCATAAAAAGGCAGTCTATGAATAAGCCGTATTATTTAGATGATAACGGTGCTTTTGTCATCGAAGATTTTCAGCACGCCAAGTTATTCGCGGATTTCTTCCCCGGCGTTTGTGGACTATACGGTATTCCGATGTGGGCTTTTTTCGTCAACCGCGGACAGGCCGTAAGCTCATTTGGCATTGAATCCAAAGATAAAGCTATTTTGGAATTCCAGCCGGCTAATAAAGCCTATCGCCTCACTTCAACCCAAGGCTTCAGGACATTTTTGAAGGTCTCTGATGGCAAGCGTCAGCAATTTTATGAGCCCTTTACCAACAGCATTGTTTCTTCTTACAAAGTCACGCAGCGCATGTTGATCACAAGCCACGACCTGACCCTTGAAGAGACCAATACAACGCTCGGGTTAAAGGTCACGATCAATTATTTTACTATGCCGCAAGAGCCTTTTGCCGGGCTTGTCCGTCGTGTGACCATTGAGAACATAGGCCGCAAGAATTTAAAGATCAGCGGGGTGGATGGTCTGCCGGCCATCAATCCCTATGGCCTTAAAGATTGGCTTAGCAAGAATATGAGCCGTACGGTAGAAGCGTGGATGACCGTTCATAATGTCAAAAACAATGCCCCATTCTATCAGTTAAAAGTAGAAGTGGCCGACACTCCGCAGGTGACACCCATCAAAGAGGGTAATTTTTATTTTGCCTTTGAGAATGCTTCAGGCAAACTTCTCGATATGATCGTTGAGGCCTCAAATGTTTTCGGTCAGGCTAGTGATTTTTTAGTTCCGGAGAATTTCTTAAAACAGAAGGATTTTTCACCCGCACGCCATCAGGAAACAGCTAACCGGACACCGTCAGCCATGTGCGCCTTTAGATCGGGCCTTGCCGCCGGAAAGAAGTACAGTTTTACAGCGATGGCCGGTTTTGCCCATGATCTAAGCGAATTAAACAGGGTGGTCAAAAGATCAACGGCCAAAGGTTTCATTGAGCAGAAGGCCAAACTTAACGGCCAGATCATCGACCAGATCACGGACAATTGTTTTACCCAAAGCGCATCCCCCGCCTTTGATCAGTATTGCCGGCAGACTTTCCTGGATAATATTTTGCGCGGGGGCTTGCCGATATCATTGACAACCGCCCAAGGCCAGGTGACCTTTAATGTTTATAGCCGTAAACACGGAGATTTGGAACGTGATTATAATTTCTTTATGCTTAGTCCCACCTATTTTTCCCAGGGCAACGGGAATTACCGGGATGTTAACCAAAACCGGCGTAATGACGGGTGGTTTAACAAGGATGTCAAGGACAGCGGCATTATTAATTTTTTGAATTTGATCCAGGCCGACGGGTATAACCCATTGATCGTCAAGGGAACTCATTTTATCATCCAGGATCAAGGGGCGATCAAAAGTGTTTTAAGCGAATTTGGCATAGTCCAGGGAGCAGAAAAGATCGAGGCTCTCTTTAAAAAAGGATTTACGCCTGGGGATCTTTTGAAACTTGTTATCAGGGAAATTCCTATTAAAGGTAAGATCGACCAATTTATGACAAGGGTTCTGGGATTATGTGATAAATATGAATCCGCTGAGCCGGGAGAAGGATTTTGGACAGACCATTGGACGTATAACCTGGACTTGCTGGAGAGTTATTTAAGCCTTTATCCTGAAAAGCTCCGAGAGATCCTGCTGGAACGAAAGGTGTTTAATTTCTTTTTAAATGATCTTTATGTGCTGCCGCGGGAGTGCCGCTATGTGTTGACCACTGAGGGGGTAAGGCAATTCCATTCGCTGGCGGAACATGATAAGGAAGTTAAAGCCAAGGCCAAAGGGTATAAATTACGTGTTAAAGAAGGGCATGGAGATGTTTATTCAACCTTCCTTCTTGTTAAATTGCTTTGTTTGCTCGCTAACAAAACAGCCAGCCTTGATCCCAGCGGTATCGGGATCGAGATGGAAGCCAACAGGCCTAATTGGTATGATTCTCTTAACGGTTTACCCGGCTTGCTTGGCTCGTCCATATCTGAGACTTTTGAGCTTAAACGTTTTGCTATTTTTGTCAAAAAGTCTTTGCAGGAATTAAATTTGGAAGGTCAGGCGAGTTTTTTGGCCTTTGAAGAATTGGTGGATTTTATAGAGGGACTTGGATCGGTCTTGTCCCTTGAGATCGACCCGTTGAAATACTGGCAGAAGTCCAATGATCTTAAAGAGCATTTCCGTCAAACAGTCCGTTATGGTATCAAGGGCCATGAAAAGCCTTTAACGCTTGGCTCAATCAAGAAATTCCTTGATGGGATCATTGAAAGATGCGACGCCGGTATTTATAATGCCAAAAAGAACAATGGCCTTTTTGCTACCTATTTTTATCATGAAGTCACCGACTTTGATCTTTTAGAAAAGTCGAGCCAAGGCGATCATCATGTGCGCGCCAAAGCTTTTGTGCGCCATGAACTGCCTTTATTTTTAGAAGGATTTGTCCATGCTTTGAGGACTGAAAATAATGCCCAAGAAGCAAGGTCACTGTATAAGGCGGTCAGGTCCAGTGAGCTTTTTGACCGGGAATTAGGGATGTATAAGCTCAATGCCAGTTTGTCCAAAGAATCATTTGCCATCGGCCGTACCCGTATTTTTCCGCCGGGATGGCTGGAGAACGGTTCTATTTGGCTGCATATGGAATATAAATATATTTTTGAGCTTTTGAAGGGCGGATTAGTCCAGGAGTTCTATAACGAAATTAAGGGGGTCTTGGTGCCATTTATGGACCCGGCACGGTATGGGCGTAGTATTTTGCAGAACTCTTCATTCATCGTTTCCTCAGCCCATGAAGATAAAAATTTACATGGCCAGGGTTTTGTGGCCCGGCTTTCAGGCAGTACGGCTGAGTTTTTAAACATGTGGCTGGTCATGAACATGGGGACAAGGCCTTTTGCCCTGGACGAAGGGGGTCATTTGACCTTAACGTTCAAACCTTTATTACCGTCGTGGTTATTTACTTCCAGGCCTAAGGATGGCACAGGACCAGGGACCTATATTTTTAAGTTATTGGCTAAAACAATCGTCACCTATCATAACCCGCGATTAAAAGATACTTTTGGCAGTCAAGCGGTCAAACCGCAGAAAATTGTGTTGAGCTACCCTCATGCGAAGAAGGTCGAAATTGCAGGGGAGATATTAAAAGAGGCCCATGCCCTTGATGTGCGGGAAGGGAAGATCGAACGTATTGATGTTTTTTTAAATTAATTTAAGGGAGGTTTTATTATGGAAAAGCCTTTAGTCGGGATCATCATGGGAAGCCAGTCTGATTTGAACATCATGGGTGCTGCCGCGGATATTTTGGATGAGTTCGGTATCGCCAATGAAGTCTCAGCGATCTCGGCTCACCGTGCCCCTGACCTTACCTTTGATTACGCTTCAAAAGCTCTTGGCCGGGGTTTAAAGGTCATCATCGCCGGTGCCGGCGGGGCAGCACATTTACCAGGGGTGGTGGCGGCACTGACAACCTTGCCGGTCATTGGGGTGCCGATCAGGTCATCCAATTCTATTGATGGGGTGGATTCTTTGTATTCTATCGTACAGATGCCTGAGGGCGTTCCTGTGGCTACGGTTGCGATCAACGGGGCCAAGAATGCCGGTATTTTGGCGGCCCAGATCATTGGTACTTATGATAAGGATGTTGCAAAGAAGCTTAAAGAATACAAAGTAAATTTAAGAAAAAAAGTAGTGACTGCCATCGAGACGATCAAAAGCAAAGGCCATCGTAACTTGCGCGGCATCTCTTCTTCATAATGATATTTTCATAAGGCGTGTCCCATGTTTAAAGAAGAACTTATTCCTTTTTTGCCGTCACAGGACCAACTACGCCAGGATATCCGTTTTTTAACCAGACTTTTGACCGAGATCATCCGTGAGCAGGAAGGGGAAGACCTTCTTCTTAAGATAGAGGAGATCCGTACTCTTGCCCAGGAGATACGGGTCAACCACAATCCGCTGGTCGTTGAATCCCAAAAAAAATTGATCCGTTCCCTTTCCCTGGAACAAGCTTATAAAGTAGCACGCGCGTTTACGATCTATTTTCAAATGGTCAATATCGCTGAAGAGGTCCAGCGTATCCGCCGGTTAAGGGACTATGAGCGTTCTCCGGAAATATTCCAGGAAATGTCCCTGAAGAAATTGTTCAAGGACCTGATGGATGAAGACTATAGCCCTCAGGAGATCCTGGAATTTTTAAGCCAATGCGATATAGGCCCTGTCTTGACAGCCCATCCCACGGAAGCCAAGCGGCGCACGGTCCTGGACCATCTGTTCTTTATTTCCGGTCAATTGATCCAATTGGACCGGCAAGACCTGACTGTTGCCGAGAAAGATTCTTTGACCAATCATATCAAGGAAACCGTGGAGATCCTCTGGCAGACTTCGGTGGTACGCAGCCGCAAGGTCGAGGTGCTTGATGAAGTGGAACAGAATTTGTATTATTTTGAACGCACCATCATCAGCCTTCTGGCCAATATCCACGAGAAGATCCATCGTGAATTTACGAGGTTGGGTGTCGGCCCCCTGCAAGACATTGACCCATTTATCCATTTCGGCTCGTGGGTGGGAGGGGATCGCGACGGAAATCCCAATGTGACACCTGCTATCACCGTGGCCACGGCCAAGAAGCAGCGAAAGCTGATCATCCAATTTTATCTATTGTCTATCGCCAATTTTATCCGCAAGTTCAGCCAATCATCAGAGCATGTCGAGGTTAGCAAGAAATTACTGGATTCATTGGAGAATGATAAAAGATCCTTGCCTGATCTGGCGCGGGAGCTTGAGCGTTATGAAAATACGGAAGTATACCGTAAGAAATTTTCATTTATCCACCGTAAGCTGGAACATGTATTGACTGATAAAAAAGGAAGATATAAAAATGCTGATGAGTTTATCACTGACCTTTTATGCGTCCAGGAAAGTTTAAAGAAAAACCAGGGGTATAGCGCCTCGGAAGGGGACCTAAGGCGTCTTATCGTGCAGGCCAAGGCTTTCCGTTTCTTTCTGGCGCGTTTGGATTTTCGGGACCATGCCCAAAAAGTCCATGCGACGATCCTGGAGCTTTTGGGGCCGCACGGGCTCGAAGCAGAATTTTTATTAAATAAGATCGCGTCAGCCAGGACGCGCCACGGCGTTGTCAGTTCTTCCGATGCCAAGGATATTTTGGCGCAATTTAAGATTTTTCGTCAGCTCAAGGAGCTGTTTGATCATGATATCGTTGATTCATATATCCTTAGCATGACCGAAAACCCGGTAGATATGCTGGCTTTATTATATTTGTCCAAGAATGAAGGCCTGGTGCATGTGGCGCATAAGAAGGTCAAGAAAGCATCCATCGGCATTGTTCCATTGTTTGAGACGATCCATACGCTGGAAGATTGTCATGAAACCATGGGACAACTTTTTGATATCCCGTTATACCGCTCCTACCTTAAGGCCCGTGGAGATATTCAAGAGATCATGCTGGGATATTCTGATAGCAGTAAGGACGGGGGATATTTGGCCGCGAATTGGCATTTGTACCGCGCCCAGCTGAATTTGGTTAAGATGGCGGAAAAATACGGGGTGAAGATCAAATTTTTCCATGGCAAGGGAGGCACCATTGACCGCGGCGGCGGGGAATCTCACCGGGCGATCTTGGGCCAGCCGTATTCTGCCGTGGGGGGGCGCATCAAGATCACCGAACAGGGTGAGGTTGTTTCGCAAAAATATGCCAATCCCGTCGTGGCAAAACGTAATTTGGAGCAATTGATCACGGCCGTAGTGTGGACTAATTTAGCAAACACGCGCGGGATCAAAAAGAACCCGAAATTGGCCGCTTGGGAATCAAACGTGGCCCAATTGTCCCAGGATTCTTTCAATTTTTACCGTCAATTCGTTGATACACCGGGTTTTCTGGAATTTTATTATCAGGCAACGCCTATCAATATTTTTAAGATCAGTAAGATCGGGTCCCGGCCTGCAGCCCGCAGTTTATCAGGCAGCATCGATCAACTGCGCGCCATTCCCTGGGTCTTTAGCTGGCTTCAATCACGGTATATCCTTTCAGCCTGGTATGGGGCAGGGCATGCTTTCAAAAAATTCATCGATGAGGACAAAGACGGGCTTGCCACCTTAAGGCAGATGTACAGGCATTGGCCATTTTTTACCTCGATCATCCATAATTTGCAGATCTCGCTGGCCAAGACCGACCTTTATATCGCCGAATTATATGCCGGTATCGTTGCCGATGAAGATTTACGTAAAAGGATCCATGAAGCCATTGAGCTAGAACACCAATTGGCTGTCGAATGCGTGTTGTTGATCTCCGAGCAGAAAGAACTCCTGGATTATCATAAAGTCCTCAAGGATTCTATCAAGGTCCGTAACCCTTATGTGGACCCCTTAAATTATATCCAGGTCAGGTTCCTGCAGGAACGAGACCAGTTAAGCCACACGGCAGAAGGCGATGCCAAACGTGCAAAAATCGACGAGATACTGCTATTGACCGTTAATGGCATTGCCTCAGGGATGAAAAGCACAGGATAACGATCAGTGATCCTTTTTAATTCGTGGCCATACATAGCCTTTCTGTTCGTTGTCACAAGCCTGCATTGGTTCTCCCCCAAAAATAATCAAAATCGTATCCTTTTAGTGTCCAGCCTTATCTTTTACGGCTCATGGAGCCGGACCTTTCTCTTATTATTGCTTTTTTCAACATCCATCGATTTTTTTGCGGCCCAATGGATCAGCCGCTCTCATGATGGTCAACGACGAAAATTATGGCTGTATTTGAGTGTCGGTGCGAATTTGGCCATTTTGGGTGTATTTAAGTATTTTAATTTCTTTATCAGTGACCTGGATTTACTTTTAAAATGCCTGCATGTCACGGTTGAAGAGCTTCATTTGTCCGTGGTCCTTCCCATCGGTATATCATTTTATACCTTCCAGGCGATCAGTTATGTGGTCGACGTTTATAGAGGTGAAATTGCCGCAGAAAATTATTATCCTGACTATCTTTTATTTATTGTCTTTTTCGCCCAGCTGGTAGCAGGTCCGATCGAAAGGGCCAAGAACCTTCTTGTTCAATACAAAACCAAAAGGGAATTTAGACACGAGCAATTCTTCGAAGGGATTGACCTGATCATCTGGGGTCTTTTAAAGAAGATCGTGATCGCTGACAATATCAGTTATTACGTGAATAATATTTTTCATCTGAAAGATCCTTCCACCTTATTGATGGTCATTGGTTCATTTGCTTACGGGGTCGTGATTTTTTCTGATTTTTCAGGGTATTCAGATATGGCCCGCGGGTCCGCAAAACTTTTTGGCATTGAGATCATGAAGAATTTTAATTGGCCTTATTGGGCGCGTAACCCTTCAGATTTTTGGCGGCGCTGGCATATTTCTTTGTCTAATTTTGTCCGGGATTATGTTTATATCCCATTAGGAGGGGACAGGTGTTCAGGAAGAAGGTATTTGTTCAATATATTGGTGGCATGGTTTTTGATGGGTCTTTGGCACGGGGCCTCATGGCATTTTGTCCTTTGGGGTTTGTTCCATGGTTCCCTGGTGGTATCGCACCGGTTATTTACGGAAAGATTTGGCTTTATAAAAAAATTAAACTCCAGGTTCTTTTCTTTTATGTCAATTTTAGCCACCTATCTGCTAGTTAATTTAGGATGGCTGATCTTTCGGATCAATGATATTCCCTCATTAATGGCCGTATTCTCTAAGAACGCGCTTAAAGCGTCAGGCGCAGATATCAGTGTTACTTACATCATTTTTATTATGATAGTCTTTTATTCGGTCCCTTATTTGGTCTTTCATATTTTTAGGATATTTACCATCAGATCGGGGATATCGTTGACTTCCTCAGGCCCGTTGAGGATCATTTATTATTTTATAGCATTGATCGTAATGTTACTTTTTGGGGAATTAAGCCATGATTTTATCTATTTTCAATTTTAAATATGTCAGGATCATTGCCGCTGTATTATTGACGGCCGCGTTGGCATTCGTGACAGAAATATATATTCGGGCCCAATATGCAAAGATAAACCCCGATGCTATTTTGACGAGGATCAACAAAGAGAAGCCTGATATTATCCTTCTTGGTAATTCAATGCTGGGGATGAATGTTGATAATAAAATATTTAACCAAGAGTTGTCCCGTTTGGAAGGCAGGGACATAAAATCCACTTTTATTGTCTTTAACGCCAGCCATGGCCCCTTGTTTTATCTGATCATCAAGAACCAAATATCACGCTCCAATGCTGCCGGCATACCCCTTGTGATCATTGACCATTCACCCAGGCTATTTGCATCCACCGGGTCATCAGGGCCTATTATAGAGAAAATCAAGGGACAGTTGCGTGACCATGAAGACATATTTTTGGAGAAATATTACGATCCTTCGCTTAGGATCAAGTATTATTTGCATTCGTTTAGCTCGGCCATCTATTATGCCCCTGAATGCTCGAGGTATTTATTAAATCCATTCGTTGGATTTTTTTGTAAGATCGCAGGGATCGCTCAAAGGCCTCAGCATTTATTAAAAGTAAGGTTTGGTCATCCCACTGAAATGAGATCGGATAAAATTCAGGATGAAGAGGATTGGGGCGCCTTGAACAAGATCGATTATGACAGATCATTTCTTCCTGATATTTTCAAGGAAACCAGCCGGTTTAAACTCGTTTTTGTTTTGGCCCATTTAAACCCGGATTCAGAAGTATTAAGTCAGGAGTTTTTTAAGTCTTTATATTTTAGTTCGATATCGGATTTTAAAGAATATGTCCAACTCAACAATGGCAAGGTCCTCGATATGAATCAATTTAAAGAATTAGATAATGGTTTGTTGTACAGAGACGAGGACCACTTTAATCAAACAGGTGTTGTGATCAATTCGAAACTTTTGGCAAAAATAATCTATGACAATGGTTTGATCAAATAACGGCGCCATCTTGAAATTTTTTTTGGATTTTATATAATATATTCCTGCTTTGGCAGGTCTTTTTTAAGTTTATCAATATGATCATTCAAGGAGGTATTAAATGACATCCACCGGCGTCAGTATCATCAATGAAAAGGTCAAAAAGGAATCAGGTGTCATTGACGCGATCCGTTTTGAAACGTCCAAGGTGATCGTCGGACAAAGTGCTTTGATCGACAGGCTATTGATCGGGATATTGGCCAATGGCCATGTATTGGTCGAAGGTGTGCCTGGCCTGGCTAAAACCACCGCGGTCAAGACCCTGGCACAGACGATCCAGGTCAAATTCCAGCGCTTGCAATTTACTCCTGATATGCTGCCGGCTGATCTGACCGGCACCTTGATCTATGACCAGCGCAACGGTACGTTTAATGTTAAAAAAGGGCCGATCTTTGCCAACATTATCCTGGCTGATGAGATCAACCGTGCGCCGGCCA
>CAZASA010000060.1:0-13642 GCA_964487685.1 uncultured Planctomycetales bacterium | reverse complement strand
CCTGTCGCGCAATATCCCCCAAGCGGTGTCTTCGTTAAAATCCGGGAAATGGGAACGCTCCAAATTTACCGGTGTTGAGGTGCATGGCAAGGTCTTAGGCATCATCGGTCTGGGACGGATCGGATCAACAGTTGCCAAGATGGCCCAGGGTTTCGGCATGGTGATCATTGGCTTTGACCCTTATTTATCGGCGGAGATCGCCCAGAAAAACGGCATCAAATTAGTCGATCTTAATGAAATTTATAAAACTGCTGATTATATCACGGTCCATATCCCTAAAACAGATGAGACAACCGGCATGATCGGGGACGCCCAGATCGCGTTGATGAAAAAGACAACACGGCTTATCAATTGTGCCAGGGGCGGGATCATCAATGAAGCGGCCCTGATCAAAGCCTTGCAAGAAAAACGTATCGCCGGTGCGGCGCTGGATGTTTATGAAGCTGAACCGCCGGATTTTCAATCGCCATTATTTAAACTCGATAATTGTATCACGACACCGCATTTAGGTGCTTCCACGAGTGAGGCCCAATTAAATGTGGCCGTTGAAATAGCCCAGGCGGTCAAGGATGCCTTAAGCGGTGCCGGTATCCGTAATGCCGCTAATTTTCCGTCGCTGTCTCTGGAAGCTTACAAAGCGATCGAGCCATACATTGACCTGGCAGGCCGCATGGGTAAATTTGCCGGCCAATTGGTGCAGGGGCGCATTGCTAATGTGACCATTACCTACAGCGGGGCGCTGGCCAAGGAAAAAGTAACGGCTGTGACCATGGCTTTGTCCCACGGGCTTTTATCTCCGGTGCTGGGTGAGGATGTCAATACGATCAATGCTCTTAATATGATGAAAGAACGCGGGATCAATATCAAAGAGATCGTCTCGAACCAGGAAGGCGAGTATGTCAATGCCATTGCCCTGGACATTACCACTGACAAAGAACCGTTTGCGCTGTTGGGTACTTTGTCGAGCAACAAACAGCCGCGTATCGTCAAGATCAATAATGTTTATGTCGAGACAGTGCCTCAA
Source organism: uncultured Planctomycetales bacterium (assembly GCA_964487685.1). GTDB lineage: Bacteria > Omnitrophota > Gorgyraeia > Zapsychrales > Fredricksoniimonadaceae > JABDGZ01. The sequence continues at coordinate 12,618 of CAZASA010000060.1, read as the reverse complement.
GGCCATATGTTGTTCATCAATAATAACGACAAGCCTGGGATAGTAGGTGCGATCGGTACTTTATTGGCGGCCAAGAACATCAATATCGCCGGCATTACCTTAGGCCGTGAGAACCAGCAGGGTGTTGCCGTCAGCGTCGTTAACGTTGACAGCCAGATCCCGGATTCGCTTATTGAGGAATTACGCAAGACCAAAAACATCCTTTTTGTTAAAACCATCAAGGTATAGGCATGAACAGCCTGACGGCTATCACCATCGGGGTCGGATTGCAGGATGGGCTCAATCCATGTATCTTTATAGCCTGCGCTGTTTTTATCTTGCTAGGGGGTTGGGTCAAACCTGGGTCCTCGAGAATATTTTTTTTGCGTCTTGTTTTTGGGTTTGTTTACGCCTTTGGCGTTTTTAATTTTAATTTTGGACCTGCGCAGGTTTTTGTTTTTCAGGGATTGTTTATTTTTATTGCCAAAGTGCTGTATTTTGTTTTAGGCGCAGGGGCATTATTTTTAGGAATCTTGACTTTAAAGGATTGGTTTTTGCTTGGCCGAAAATTGCCTGCTGTTGACCAGGCGCGCTACGTCAGCGGCTGGGTCTTGTTTCCGTTGACGGTCATCTTGGGCCTAGTATTAAGTGCCTTGAGTACCCTTTGGCCCATCAATACTTATCTGATGCTTTTAGGCAATGAGGCGATCCTGAGGGAACAATGGCACATTGTCATCAAGGTGGTGACGGGTTATGTCCTGGCAAGCCTGTGGCCGCTTTGGCTGGTATGGGCACTCGTAAGCGTCAAGGATTTTCGTCCATCGCTGTTAAAGATCCTGAGTGCCGTGGTCTTTATCACGGCATCAACAGCCATGATCTTTATTTTTAAATGAATTTGATCAACCAATAACGAGGGAATATCATGAATTTAGTTGTAGTCGGCGCTCAATGGGGTGATGAAGGTAAAGGTAAATTGATTGATATCCTTTCTGAAAAGGTGGATATCACGGTGCGTTATCAGGGCGGCAATAACGCGGGGCATACGGTGATCGTCGGTGACAAGGAGTATATATTCCATTTGATCCCGTCAGCTATTTTGCGGCCCAATAAGATCTGTGTGATCGCCAATGGGGTCGTGATCGATCCCAAAGCCCTATTGGAAGAGATCGACGATTTAAAAAAGCGCGGCTTGCCGATGAAAGGCGCCGAGCTTAAGATCTCGGCCAACGCGCACGTGGTGATGCCGTATCACCGGGTGATGGACCAGCTGCGTGAAGGCAAACGGGCCAATAAGATCGGTACGACAGGGCGCGGGATCGGGCCGTGTTATTCTGATAAGGTTGGGCGCATGGGGATCCGCATTATTGATCTGTTAAATCCGCAGGTGCTTAAGGCCAAATTGGAGGACAATCTCAACGAGAAGAATGATATTTTTGTCAAAGTCTACGGTTTTAAGAATTATGATTTCAGCGAGATATTTAAGGAATACATCGCCTTCGGCCGCCGCTTGAAACCTTATATTTGTGATACAGCGATCTTTTTAAACCAGGCGATCAAGGACAACAAGAAGATCCTTTTTGAAGGAGCTCAGGGGACATTTTTGGATATTGATTTTGGCACCTATCCTTATGTGACTTCGTCGAATGCCACCACCGGCGGAGTTTGTTCCGGGACCGGTGTGCCTCCCACCAAGATAGGGGAGGTGATCACTGCATTTAAGGCCTATACCACCCGTGTGGGTGAAGGCCCATTTCCGACAGAGTTCAACAAGGAAATGAACGAATGCATCCGCAGCAAGGGCCATGAATTTGGCGCTACGACAGGACGTCCCCGGCGCTGTGGTTGGTTTGACGCGGTATTGGGGCGATATTCGGTGGCCATCAACGGGGCCACGGCAATTGCGATCATGAAACTGGATGTATTGGATGAACTTAATGAGATTGAAATTGCCACGGCATACAAATATAAAGGGAAGATATACAAAGATTATTCCCATGATCTGGATGTCTTGGTCCATGCTAAACCGGTGTATGAAAAATGGCCCGGCTGGAAGTCATCGACCCGAGGGATACGAAAATATAAGGACCTGCCCTTGGCCGCGCGCCGTTATCTTGAACGTATAGAGAAATTATTGGATGTGCCGATCAAGTATATTTCCGTGGGCTCTAAACGGGATGAAATTATCATCCGATAATCGGGAATGTTGCTTGACTTTCATAAATGCTTGTGATAATTTGAGTTCTAATAATATACTTCTGCCAATTCTTGATGAGTGGCATGTTATCAAATATATAATAGTATCAATCAGGAGGATGTAAGATGAGTTATCATAAAAGTTTTATACTTAATATGACTGTAGTCCTGGCGCTCGCTGTTGGACTTTCTGGCTGTACCATCATTCTTCAAAAAGGACGGCGTACCGATATTGAGAAGATCACGAAGATGAAGAATGATATGACCGAATTGGAACGCGCCAAGGAAGAGCTTGAAAAGCGTCTTCAAGATGAGATCAATGATAAACAAGTGAAGGTTGAGATGCAAGATAAGGGCCTGGTCATTACCTTTGTTTCTGAGGTATTATTTGATTCAGGTAAAGCAAAATTGCGCAAGGATTCCTATTCTAAACTCGACAAGGTTGCCGATGTCTTGAACACTACTGTTTCTGATCTTAACGTAGGTATCGAAGGCCATACCGATAATCGTCCGATCAAAAGGTCCGGCTGGAAATCCAATTGGGAATTATCCACGGCTCGGGCTTTGTCCGTCTTGCATTATCTGAGCGATAAAAGTGTCTCTGAACCTCGTCTGGCTGCGATCGGATATGGGGAATATAAGCCGGTCGCCTCCAATGATACTAAGGAAGGCCGTCAAGCCAATCGGCGTGTTGAGATCGTGATCCTTCCCAAAACTGAGACCAAGAACGCTGACGCCGCCTCAGATCAGGCCAGCGGCAGCTAGGGGATCTTTCGATGAAAGACATTATCTTAGTCGTTTCTTTATTGCTTGCCGTCGGGCTATCGGTCGTGGTGGTCCGCTTTGCCGAAAAAGCTGACAAGGCCGGTAAAACCCTTGAAGAGGAACGCTACAGCCGTATGGTGGCTGAAGAGACCTTGCAAAAGAATGATGCCAAGTTGGCGACCTACCAGGAAGAATTGAAAGAAGACCAGGGCAAGATCGCCCGGATCGTTGATATCCTTGAGCAGGAAAAAGGGGTTAATTCGGACCTAAAGAAACAGTATGATGCCATTATAGAAGCCAAGGCTAATTTGGAAGCCAAGTTAGAATCGACCCTTCAGGAAAAAGCGGCGGCGGTGGCTGCTCTACAAGCTCATCAGCCAACAGTTGCTGTAACACCGGCACAACCGGCATCACAATCAGCAGTTGCGGGGCACTGAAACTTACGAAATTCTGCGTTTTCACCATGGGGGATGTATATCCCCCATTTTAATTTAAGATAAAATATGCAAACTCAAGAGCTTCCTTGTCATGTAGCTATTATCATGGATGGCAACGGCCGTTGGGCCAAAGCCCGCGGGATGAGCCGGACCCAGGGGCATATGGAAGGTGTCAAAAGGGTCGAGGAGATCATCAAGTCGGCCCGTGACAAAGGCATCAAGTATTTGACCATCTATGCTTTTTCGACGGAAAATTGGAGCAGGCCCAAGGATGAAGTGTCCATGATCATGCGCACCTTCATCATGGTCCTGGGTCAGAAGGCCAAGGAGTTGGGGAAAAACGGTGTTTGCATAAAATTTATCGGCAGCCGCCAAGGAGTTCCGACGGAGGTCTTGAAGGCCATGGATGACGCGGCCCTGGTCACCAAGGGCAATGTCACCATGACCCTGAATATCGCCTTTAATTATGGCGCCAGGGTCGAGATCGCGGAAGCGGTCAGGTCTATTGCAGGCGAAGTTGCTTTGGGCAAGATAAAGGCCGATCTGATCGATGAGAAGCTTATCAACGACCATTTATATACCAAGGGCCAGCCGGACCCGGATTTATTGATCCGGACCTCGGGCGAGATGCGTATCAGTAATTTTTTATTATGGCAGCTTTCTTACGCAGAGTTGTATTTCACGGAAAAATTCTGGCCTGAATTCGATGAGGATCAATTTTCAATCGCCTTAAGCAGTTATGCCAAGAGGGATAGGCGCTGGGGAGGGATAAAGGTTTAGGGAACCGTTCATTATGTCCAAATCAAGGTTCATATCTTCGGTCGTTATGATCAGCCTAACGGCACTGGCTGTGATCAATAATTTCCTGTTTATCGTGGTGGTGGTTTTACTGACCGCAGGCGGGTTGTACGAATTCTTCTATATGCTGCGTAAGAAAGAAGTCCCCATTTATAGTTATACAGGAATTTTTATTGGTGTCTTGATCCCGATCTCTATTTTTTCACATTTTGAACCGACTAAAAATTGGGACTTGTTGTTCATTGTCATCGGTTTTTTATTGATCCTTTTCATGCAATTTGCCCGCAAGGACAACCGGCACGCGATCCTGGGGCTTTCGACGACGTTATTTGGGGTCTTGTATGTGGCATGGTTCTTTAGTTTTTTAGTCAAGATCCGCCTGATGCTGCCGGGCTGGGGTGGGGTGAAATTATTGGCATTTATCCTGCTCGTCACCAAGGGCGCTGATATCGGCGCTTTGCTTATCGGTACTAGTTTCGGCAAACATGCCTTATTGCCCAAGGTAAGTCCCAACAAATCCGTTGAAGGGACTTTGGGGGCGGTCTTTATTTCCGCTTGCACCGCCCTTGTTTTCAGCGAATTTTTACCGGCTGAATTAACCTTGCCTTTATGGCAGATATTCTTCATGGGTGCATTCTTTGGCGGCTTGGGCCAATTAGGAGACCTGTCCGAATCTCTGATCAAGCGTGACTGCGGGGTCAAGGACTCAGGTAAATTGTTGCCGGGCATGGGTGGTGTCCTTGACGTGATCGATAGTTTATTGTTCTCGGCGCCTGCTTTTTATTTATACATGAGTTCCATTCTTAATAGATTTCAATGATGCAAATTTGCCGTATAGCTATTTTAGGTTCTACCGGTTCCATCGGCCTTAATGCCTTGAAGGTGGTGGACCAGCATCCTCAACGCTTTGAAGTAATAGCGTTGAGCGCTTACAATAATTTTAATTTACTGGAAGAGCAAATAAGGAAATATAGGCCTTCGCAGGTGGCTGTTGGTCAAGAAGGTCTGGCGCATTTTAAAAAGTCTGGTATCAAAGGGGTCAAGTTTTATCCTTCCCAGGATTGCGACCAGATCGCCTCGTTGACAAATGTGGATGTGGTGGTCTTAGGGATGCGGGGAACAAGCGCCTTAATGCCTTTTTTAGCCGCATTGCGCGCGGGCAAGACCGTGGCGCCTGCCAATAAAGAGGCCCTGGTCATTGCAGGCGATCTTATTATGGATGAGGCGCGAAAGTACAATGCGCGCATCATCCCCATTGACAGCGAGCAGAGCGCTATTTTTCAATGTTTAGAAGGGCAGGCCTCAAGGCCTGAACTGGTCCATTTGACAGCATCCGGCGGTCCTTTAAGAAATGTCAGGCAAAAAGATTTTAAACGGATCACCCTGAAAGATATCTTACGTCATCCCCGATGGAAAATGGGACGCAAGATCACCGTTGATTCAGCTTCGATGATGAATAAAGGTTTTGAGGTCATTGAAGCCAAACACTTGTTTAGTTTAAGGCATGACCAGATCAAGGTCCTGGTCCATCCGGAGGCGATCATCCACTCCATGGTGGAATTTAAGGACGGGTCCTTGATAGCACAGTTGGGTATCACGGATATGCGTCTTCCCATTCAATATGCGCTGACGTATCCAGAGCGATTGCCGACGGGATTAAAAAGGCTGGATTTGGTCCAATTAGGGGCGCTTCATTTTGAAGAACCAGACCTTAAGAAATTCCCTTCATTGGGTTTGGCCTATGAAGCGGCCAGGTCTGCCGGGACACTGCCGTCAGTCCTGAATGCCGCTAATGAGCAAGCCGTGGAAGCGTTTTTGGAAGGGAAGATAGGATTTCTCAAGATTTACAAGATCGTTGAAAAAGTATTTTTAAAACATAAAATAGTAAAGGACCCGTCTCTGAAAGCTATATTAGAAGCTGACAAATGGGCAAGAATAGAAGCTATTAAATTAGTCTAGACCAATAAATTGTTTAAGGAGCTTTATGTCATTATTTATTTTTATTTTTATTTTAAGCATCCTCATCCTGGTGCATGAGTGGGGCCATTACATTACGGCCAGGAAATGCGGGGTCATGGTCGAGCAATTTGCCCTGGGTTTTGGGCCTAAATTATTTGGTTGGAAACACGACGGCACTGAATTTTGCCTTTGCCTTATACCCCTTGGCGGTTTTGTAAAAATGGCAGGGGATGAACGCGACAAATGTTCAGGCAGCAAGAGTGAATATTTCTCCAAAACTACCGGCCAGCGGGCCTTGATCGTCTTGATGGGTCCCGTGGTAAACATCCTCCTGGCCTATGTCTGTTTTTGGTTTGTGTTTATGATTGGCTACCCCGACATGGAACTTTCTTCTCAAAAGATCGCTCCTCTGATCGGTCAAGTATTGCCGCATTCACCGGCCCAAGAGGCTGGATTGAAATTAGGAGACCTGGTCTTAAGTGTTAACAAACAGCCCATTAAACATTGGACCGAACTGCAGGAATTGGTCTCTAATTCGACCGGCAACCGTTTGCTTTTGGATATAGAGCGTGACCATCATCAAATCACCGTCGGTATCACTCCTCAAGAGACAGACCAGCAGGACCTTTTTGGCCGGCAACACAAGTCCAGGCGCATCGGCGTCGGCCCTACACCGATCGATAATGCCAAGGACATTGTGATCACCCGTTACGGATTTTTTGGGTCTTTTGCCAAGGCAGGGGAAGAGTTATGGGACATTACGGTCAAGACCTATGGGGCGCTCTATGAGATGGCGATCGGGGCGCGTTCACCCAAGGATGCGATGGGCATCATAGGCATGTTCTTTGTCATTAAATTTGCCATTACGATCGGTTTTTCTTTTGTGTTGCATATCGTGGGGATCATTAGCGCGTCTTTAGGTATATTCAATCTGCTGCCTGTCATTCCTCTGGACGGCGGTCATTTGTTCTTGATATTCCTTGAGAAATTGCGCGGCCGGGCCTTGTCGATCAAGACGGACCAATTCATCACCAAGGCAGGCTTTGCCTTGATCGTCATGCTGGCTTTGTTCGTGTTCTATTCGGATTTTGAACGGGTGGGATGGATCGATAAGATCGTCCGTATATTCAAAGGGACGGGACTTTAATAACCTCGAGGTGAGCTATGGCAAGTTTCGAACTCAATGAGATCAAGGCCCATATCCATCATTATCTGGTGACCAAGACTAATTTTTTACAAGTCAAGGACACCATGCATGAAGACCAGCTTCGGGCGTATGTGGATGACGCCATCAATAAAATTTGCCAGGATTCAAAATTAACGATAACCCTGGAAGAAAGGTCCTCGATCCTCCGTGAATTAGCGGCTTCCATTGTCAGTTTAGGGCCGCTGCGTCCTTTTATTGAGGATGCGACCATCAACGAGATCATGGTCAACGGGGCCAAATCTGTTTATATCCAGCGAGAAGGGAAGATTGAGAAGACAAACGTCAAATTCCCGGATAATCAGAATTTAATGCATACCATCCAGAAGATCCTGGCCGCTTCATCGACCAGCCGGCGGGTGGATGAATCTTCGCCCTACGTGGACTTTTCGATGGCTGATGGGTCGCGCGTCAATGTAATTTTACCGCCTTGCTCCCTGGTCGGCCCTGTGATGACGATCAGGAAATTCTCCCGGGAATTGGCTACCATTGATGATCTGATCCAGCGTCAATCCTTAAATAAACAAATGGCGGCATTTTTAATTGCTGGGATCAAGGCCAAATTGAACATCGTTTTTTGCGGATCGACCGGCAGTGGTAAAACAACCTTGCTAAACGTGCTTTCCAGCCATATCCCTGAATCAGAACGTATCATCACTATCGAGGACACGTCTGAGCTTAGATTGATGCAGGAGCATGTGGTTTCCCTGCAGGCCAAGGCTGCTAATATGGAAGGCAAGGGCGAGGTGACTATCCGGGACCTCTTTGTCAATTCGCTGCGCATGCGTCCGGACCGTATTATCATCGGCGAAGTCCGCGGGCATGAGATCCTGGATTTAGTGCAATCCATTGCCTCAGGCCATTCAGGCGCCCTGGCCATCGTCCATGCTGATTCCCCGCTGGAATGTTTTAACCGGATGATCACCATGATGCTGATGTCCGGTATCCGTTTGAATTCAGATCAGATCCAAAGTCAATTGGCTACTTCAGTTGACTTGATCGTTTATGTAGAACTATTTATGGATGGTGTGAGAAGGATCACGAATATCACGGACCTGAGATTTGATAAGGCCACCGCTAAAAGTTCTTTGGTTGATATTTTTACCTTTAAGCAGGAAAAGATCGACGATAAGGGGCATGTGATCGGGGATTGGGTGATGAACAAGCAAAAGCCGTCCTTTTACGAAAAGTTCATCAAACGCAATGTCCAACTGCCTGAAGGTTTCTTTGTATAAAGGAGTTTAAACATGTACTGGTCTAAATATTTTATACCGACATTAAAAGAAGTTCCGACTGGGACTGAGGCGATCAGTCATCAGCTGTCACTGCGCGCGGGCCTGGTGCATATGCTGACGTCGGGCGTGTATTCTTATTTGCCATTGGGATATAAAGTGTTGTCCCGCGTCGAGAAGATCATCCGTCAGGAAATGGACGCGATCGGCTGTCATGAACTATTGATGCCGGCCCTTCATCCGATCGAAATTTGGGAAAAGACCGGACGCGATGTCACCCTCAAAGAGATCATGATCACCTTTGATAATAAAAAAGGCCAGCGCATGTGCTTGGGGCCGACCCATGAGGAGATCATCACAGACCTGGCCAAGCATTTTATTAAAAGTTATCGTCAGCTTCCAGTAACCTTATATCAAATACAGACCAAATTCCGCGATGAGATACGTACGCGGTTCGGCATTGTCCGTGCCTGTGAATTTATCATGAAGGACGCCTATAGTTTTGACCGGGATGTTGAGGGTCTTAAGAAAAATTATGACCTTCAGCTCAAAGCGTATACCAAGATCTTCAAGCGCTGCGGACTGGATGTGATCATTGTTTCCGCGGACAGCGGGGCCATGGGAGGGAGTGTTTCGCATGAATTTTTAGTGGCAGCCCCGATCGGTGAAGATGCGGTATGGGTCAATAAGGACAACGGCCAGGTCACCAAGGAAGAAGAAGGTAATACCCCTCAAGGACAGGGCTGGGAGCGTAAGGTCGCCATCGAGCTGGGGCATGTTTTCCAGCTGGGGACCAAATATTCAGAAAGTTTAGGGGCTTTGTTTCTCGATGAGAAAGGCCAGCAAAAACCCATGATCATGGGATGTTATGGGATCGGGGTCAGCCGTTTAATTGCCGCTATCATTGAAGTGAATAATGATGCCGGCGGGATCATTTGGCCTAAAGAAGTGGCACCCTTTGATGTGGAAATATTGCCCCTTCAAGTTGATGAAGCGACCATGAAATTGGCCCAAGGTTATTACGAGGAACTTAAAGCCACTGGTTTGGATGTGCTTATCGATGACCGGGATGAAAGTCCGGGTAGAAAATTTAACGATGCTGATCTCATCGGGATACCGTTACGCATGATTCTTGGCAAACGCATGCTGGCCAATGGTCAAGTGGAGATCAAGGACCGTCGTAGCGGGCAAGTGACAGCTGTCAATAAAGAAAATGTTAAGGAAGAGATCTTAAAATTATGTTCATAGAAGAAATTCACCCCAAGATCGAATCACTGGCAAAAAAAGTCTTTGATACTGCAGGGATGGACCTGATCGATCTCAAGGTGGCTGGGCATAAAAATGACGTCATTATTCAGATCACAGCGGATAAATCTTCTGGTGGCATTACTATAAGGGAGTGTGCTATACTGAACAAAGCTGTAATAGCCGCGATTGAGCAGGAAAAGCTTCTTCCTCCTGAGATTTTTTCCCTGGAACTATCTTCACCGGGATTGGACCGACCGCTGGTCACGCGTCGTGATTTTATGCGGGTCATAGGCCAAGAGCTGGATTTTTGTCTCCAAGTGCCTCTCGAAGGGAAAAAAGAGCTGACAGGTGTTTTAATTGAAGCCGGAGAGAATGATTTAATTGTCGAGCGCATGGGGAAAAAAATAAAGTTACCACTATCATCGATCATTAAAGGAACACTAGTCATATAAGTTAGTTCAATACGAAACAATGAGTTAATAGGAGAGTGTTGGTATGGACAGCGAATTAATGGTAATTTTGGAACAATTAGAACGTGATAAAGGCATTGATAAAGAGACCTTGATCTCAGCTGTCGAATCTGCGGTTGCATCTGCCGCCAAGAAGATCTGGACCGTTGATAAAGAAGTCGATGTCAAGGTGACTTTGGACCGTAAGACCGGGAAGATCAAAGCCTGGGCCGGGGATGAAGAGATCCATTCCTCTGAATTCGGCCGTATCGCCGCCCAAACCGCTAAACAAGTGGTCATCCAAAAGATCCGTGAAGCGGAAAAAGATGTGGTCTTCGGCGAATACAATGCCCGGATCGGCCAGATCATCAGCGGCAGTGTTTATAGGTTTGAACGCGGCAATATTATCGTGGACCTTGGGAAATCCGAGGCCTTGATCCCTAAAAGTGAACAAAGTAACAAGGAAGAATTTCGACAGGGTGAACGTATAAGGGCCTATGTGCTGGATGTCTGCCGTGAGAACCGCGGACCTCAGATCATCTTGTCCCGGGCGCACCCGAATTTTGTCAAACGCCTGTTTGAATTAGAAGTGCCTGAGATCTATGAAGGCATCATTGAGGTCAAGGCCATTGCCCGCGACCCCGGCGAGCGCACCAAGATCGCGGTATATTCCAAGGATGAAAAGATCGATTGCGTGGGGGCCTGTGTCGGGATGCGCGGCAGCCGTGTCAAGAACATCGTCACTGAGTTGCACGGGGAGAAGATCGATATCGTGCGCCATTCCGAAGACATCAAAGAGTATATTCAAGCAGCCCTTTCGCCGGCAGAAATTTCTCAGATGCAGTTGATTGCCGATGAAAAGAGAGTTAACATTATTGTAGATGAAGACCAATTGTCCCTGGCCATCGGAAAATACGGCCAGAACGTGCGTTTAGCCAGCAAGCTCGTCGGCTGGGAACTTGACATTTATTCCGCCAAGCAGTGGGAAGAAAAACAGAAGACCACCGAAGGCGGGGAAGCAGTGCCAAGTACACCTGCCGTGGATGTTACTCCGTCCGATGAGGATTCCAAGGAAGAAGAGGAACAAGAATAATATGCTAATCGCAGACCTAGCCAAAGAACTGAAGATCACCGAGACATATATCAATGATAAGATCAAATCATTGAAATTGCGTTCCAAGGACGGGGGTGAGCTCACCGCTGTCGTTGAAATGATCTTGCGTGATTCTTTGGCGGATGAAGGCATTGGCCAGAAGGTTGTTGATGAGCCTGAAGTCCCTAAGAAAAAGGCCGTGAAGAAAGCCAAGCCGGAAGCGAGCGCTGATAAGCCTGCCAAGGTCAAATCTGCTGAGGATAAGAAGGAAAAGAAACCTAAAGCTCCGGCGGGCCGGAAAAAAACAGCCCTTGAAGAAGATGATGAGCCGGTTGTTACAAAGGCTGAGGCAGCAAAAGCCAAGGCAAGTAAGGCTGCAGCGGCCAATGTTGAAGCTCCCAAGGCTGAAACTCCTAAAGCTGAATCACCTAAACCTGAATTGACTAAGCCAGAAGTGCATCAGGCCCAAGCTCCTAAAGTTGATTTTGTAAAACCAGAAGTCCATAAGATCGAAGTGCCCAAACCCCCCGTGGCCAAGGTTGAACCTCCCAAGCCGGTGGTACCTGTCATTGATGTTACCAAGATCGAGATACCTAAAGAGATCCTGCCGATCGATCCCACGAAGAAAAAGGTGCATTATGACCAGCCGTTTGTTGCGGTTAAACCGTTGGCTAAAAAACGTAAACGGTCATTTGAAGAAGGTTCAGGTGCTTTTCGCGGCCGTGATCATAAGCCGTCTGCTTCCATTGCCGGGGCTGTTGTTCCTGAAGTACAGCCTGCGGGCCCGCTATTGGACATTGAATTGCCCATTCCTATCAGCGTCAAAGATTTTGCCGTGCGCATTAACCAAAAGATGAACGTGGTCTTAAAAAAACTTTTGAATATGGGGATTTTTGCCAATATCAACCAGAACCTTGGTGAAGATCTTGTTGGTAAATTAGCTAATTCTTTTGGTTTTAATTTCATCAAAAGCAAGACCCAGGAAGAGGAGCTGATCGATGTCATCCAGCACAAGGACGATCCGGCGTCATTAAAACCGCGCGCTCCGGTTGTTACCTTTATGGGACACGTTGACCATGGTAAAACATCCCTGCTTGACCGTATCCGTTCTGCCAAGGTGGCAGACAGCGAGCATGGCGGTATTACCCAGCATATCGGTGCCTATTCTGTAAAAACCGAGACAGGCAGCATTACATTTTTAGATACTCCCGGTCACGAAGCATTTACTGCCATGCGTGCCCGTGGTGCTCACGTCACTGAC
>CAZASA010000059.1:0-13747 GCA_964487685.1 uncultured Planctomycetales bacterium | reverse complement strand
ATAATGTCAATGCCCTAGGCTCCAATATCGTCCGCGAAATAGTTATTCCGGAACTGACCAAGGAAGTCAACGAAGACAAGAATTTTGCTCGTCTTCGTCAGGTATACAATTCGCTTATTCTTGCTGCCTGGTATAAAAGAAAGATCAAGGATAGTATTTTATCTCAAATTTATGAGGATAAGAAAAAAGTGGCGGGTGTAAATATCGATGATCCTAATGAAAAGCAAAGGATCTATCAGCAATACTTGCGTGCATTTAAAAAGGGCGTTTATAACTACATCAAAGAAGATCTTGATCCGGTGACCCAGGAGACCGTGCCTCGAAAATATTTTTCAGGCGGGATGAATATGAACCTGGCCATGACCGTGCTTCAATACACCTCAAAACCAGACCCTGCCAGTATCGCTGAAGCCTCAAACGGGCAAGACATGGTTTTGAATGTTAATGCAGAGCCAATAAATAGCCCTCGGCCAAGTTTTGCCATGGCTCCTGATAAAGCGATGGAGGCCATTCAAGGGTTTTTAAAGAATGACCGCTCTCTTTTTAGATCTGATAATGTCGATGATGTCTATGCAGCACTTTCAGCCGATGTCCATAAAACTGACCCCACTCAAAAGATCTTGCGACTTACCTTGCGTAATGATGAAGATGTGCAGCGCGTTTGGACAACCCTTCATGTGGATGCCAAGGGCAAGGACCATATAACTGACGGGCCCCTGAAGCAGATCATCCTTGAAGGCGGTATATTACTGCTTGATTACAACGGCACTGATCCCAAGATCGCCATGGTTTTCAATGATCTTTACGGTAAGGTCCCGCGTCTTTTTGGCGTGCAAGTCCCTGAAGAAAACAGAAGCAAATTGAAAATAATCGGAGTGATCGATGGGGACCGATTGATGGATTATTCAAGTGATTTCTATGAACGGTTCTATGAAGGGCCTAAACATGTTTTTGAGGAAAATAAGGAACTTAATCCCACTTTTTTTAAAGGAGATAATTTTGACGGGGTTGTGGCGGATATTTGGGGTGCTCCGCAGGTTCGGGACCAGTTGGAAGGTACCTATCAACTGGAAAAGAATAATATCAAAGTTTTACCCGGAAAGATCATTGAAGCGATCAAGTCAGGTAAATCCAGGATGCTTTTACGCGGCGGGATTTGGGATGATCGGCGTGACTCTCGCGGCAACCTTGTCGTCTCGGAACTACGGATGGCCGTAAGAGATATCATATTGAATAAAGGGGTATGGTTTAACGGTGAATTCGAACCCTTACCTGAAGGGTTTAAGTTTTTTTATCAGGATGTTGATGATTATACCAAAGGAGTTGCTGACCAAGGGCCTTCACAAAAAAGGATCCTTGCTCCTGGAGAAGGGATCAATGAAACAACAGAACCTGCCTGGGTCATTAACAGTGTTACACAAGATCTGTTGACCTCCAGGGTCCATATCGTTGATCATCAACTAACTCAAAATATCCTAAACCCATTACTGAATTTACCCCATGTCCGCTTAAGGATCACAGAGGACCTGGAGGATTGGGTATGGCATCTGATCATGCATGCCCAGGGACAAGTTGATATTGAAGTATCTCCGGGTGTTTATATTCCTCCGGCCTATTTTAAATTCAGTTCATCCCAAGCCAGAAGTAATAATAAACCGAAGATCGTATCCTGGGAAGAAACTCAGGATGCACAGGCCGTGCTTATTGAAACCACGGACTTGTCCTATGCGACCCAAATGATCAAGGCGCGTGAAGCCAACGCTGTGGTTTATCCTGTTGACCTGGAAACTTCTTCCAATGAGCTGGTGTCTTCCATTCAAATGAAAAGGAGTGATGCCAAAAGCGCGTGGGAATTCCATCCCCAGTTTAAAGATGTTATTAAAATGCTCAAAGAGGGCAAAACAGTGATCCTGCAAGGCGCCCAAGCCAATCCAAGTTTGCTTCAGGAATTAGAAGGTGTTTTATACGGTAAGCCATATCTCGTTGACAATGGTGAACGGGTATTTTTTAGAGGGAAACTATATATCACTGTCCAGCAAGATGCTGTCCCTGACCTTGACGCGGACCATCATGTCATCATGGATACAAATGAGGAAAATTTAAGACAATTTGCCGGTATTGCCCAGGATGATTATAAAAAGATCATGGAAATCCGTGATGCTTTGGATGAAGCCCATATCACAGCTGATTTTAGTTTGCCAAGCTTACGGTTAATGGCCAAATATCATAATTGGGTGGAAGCTTTTGACAATATAAAAGCAGTGCAATTCCATGAAAATCCTGAAGTTGAAGCTTTTATTAGGGTCATGGCAAAAGTATATTTTGCGCCTGAGGTTAAGAGTAATCAAATTGATGAATCAAGGCTTATGGCCATATTAAATAAAGGTGTTCTTGGGACTGATTGGGATTCGATTTATTGGCAATTAGCTGATGCTATAAGCCCGGACCTTTTGCGTAGTATTGGAATTTTTAAAACGTATTCAAATAGATCCAGCGAAGTTTATGATCTTATTCAAAAAGCCTTGATCAAGAAATATGCTGAGGCTGATCCTTTGCGTGCAGAATATTATCGTCAACGTTTTCATATTTCTGAAGGGACATCTGTTTCTGACGCACCAGATATGGTTCTTGTTCAAGCTGCCCATAGATCAAGTTCTTTGCCGCAGAAACTCAGGAATGCCTGGAATTTTTCACCTTTGGCCAATTTATTGGGGCCGCAGGGAACAGGAAAAAGTTATACTGCCAAAGAAGTGGCCCAAATGCTGACAACCATTGGGCCCAATACAGCCGGCCCGGATTTCAGGCAGGAAAACGTGATCATTTCAGAACGAATGACGCCCAAAGGCGCCCAATATAATGATGAAGCAGTGGCAAGGTGGGCCAAGGTTGGGACGGTATCGATAGAAGAATTAAATAAGATCAGTTCAATTGCAAATACCAAGTTTTCTCCTGATGCTGCTGATAGTATTTGGATCAAGACTTCTGATGAATTGGTTCGGGCAAATCCTGACATCACTCTCAATGAAAGTGATCTGGACGCGATACCTGCCGATGACAGGAAGATCTTTTGGGATGCTTATCAATATTCCAAGAATAATCCCGGAGCGGTCTTGATCTATGATGAAGCCAATTTGCCTAAAAATGGATTTTGGAACCCTTTGATCGGATTATTTGATGACAATCCTTATATCTGGATCCAGGGCAAAAAGATCATGTTGACCAAAAACCACAAGGTCATTTTTACGGGTAATCCCTATAGCTTTCCCGGCCGCCATCGTCATGATCTGATCGACCGTTATGGGATCACTATTTATTTTGATCCATTAAGCCGCGATGAGCTTAAAGAGATCATGACCAATGACAGTAAACCTTATGTACCTTCAAATGTTCAAGACAGCGAAGGTTTGGTCAATAATATCCTGGACCTGCATTTTCTGTTTGAGCGGATGTCGCCGGCGGGGCAATTCACCTTACGCGATATCCAGACCACGGTGGATCGTGTGCTTCATGATCCCAGGGCTTCATGGGCGCTCCGAGACCAGCAGTCAATTGTTGAGGCGTTGTCTCATCCTAAAACAACATGGACCATGAAGGATGTTGTCATGGCCGTCTGGAGCATTTATAAAGGCCAGTTCTCAACGGAAGAACAAGCGGCATTAAAGGAGCTCATCAACATGAAATATGGGATCAACGTGAACCAGGAAGAATTAAGAAGAAGTACCGAGATCATCAGGAAATTTGCTGACGCTTTCGCCGCGAAAGGGGTGGCCCTGGTCAGATCTAATTCTTTATATGTTGAGGAGATCAATACATCTTTATTTATGCGTATTGCCCGGATGAATGGATATCTTCGTTTAGACGGCAAGCGCGGCATGATCGCGGAAGCATCGCCGGGATGGGGTAAGGACGTGACTTCCCTGGAAGATCTCGAACAGTGGGGATATCGAAACGCGCAATCAAATCAGGCCAATGCTGATCCAACCTTGAATTATTATCTTTTATCAACATCCATGTCTGATGAAGAGATGCTTAATATCATCGAGAAGGCCAAGGTTGAAGGTTCTATTATCCTTGCCCCGGAACTAAATTCCCTTCCTTCGGCTTTCCTGGAAGGTAAATTAAATGATGCTTTGACCGGAAGTACCAAGGATGGCAAAGAAGTGCATCCGGGGTTCTTTTTTATCGCAACCATCAATTCAGCGGATTTTAGCGGAAGGGAAAAGCTTTCATCCGCTCTCTTAAACCGCCTGGTTTATCAAAGATTCGCGGATTATAGCGAAAGTGATCTGGAAAAAGTGGTCGATCTAGAAGCAAGTCGAAATGGTTGGGCTGTAACGGCCAGTGATATTCAGTATGCTGTTAAGGCCCATTTATGGGTCAAGGATAAGATCCAAGTCCCCAAGCACCGTCCCGGGACACGTAAACTTTTGCAAGCGGTCGAGATGAGTGCCCGGGAACATATCCCCATCGACGTGGCTTTTCGAAATATTTATAAACCATTTTATTTAGATCAAGTATTACACGGTGAGGTAGTATTGCCATTGCCGGAAGATCTGAGGAAGGCCAGCAGAGATCCTATGGATAAACCGGTATTTATGCAGAATTTTGCAGGATATATTGTTCCTCGATTTAAGGGGAAGATCAATGTTGTTGCTTTTGACCAGAATGATAAGTCGGCACCTCAAGGTAATTATAAGGAAGCTTCAAGTCAAGAAGAAGGACCCACGATCGGGGTGGCCAAGTCACTCGTTTCTGATTATCCCGCCCTTATCGAAGAATTAAGCCGTCAGGCTGGTTTAGGACTTTTTTCCGGTGATGTTGAAACCAACAATGAGTTCCAAAGAGAGATGGAAAATTTGCGTACGGGCCTTTCTTTAAACCGTAATTTCCCCTATTCACGTTTAGCCGGGGGGAGCATGGATTTCAAGGCATGGCTTACAGCCCATCAGGGGACTTCGGCAAGGCAGATCTTTTGGGGTTTAGCGGCGCTTTATCTTAATGATAAAATTGATCGCCAGTGGCTTGAACAAAATGAAGCCACCATTGATAGTATTTTATGCGACGGACAGTCAGTCGCATTTTTGTTAGAACATATCGATCAACTGCAAGACCTTAAAGTGATGTCACCCGCCACGACTGACCAGGAAGATATCTTGTACCAGGCAAGCAAGGCAATTGATTACCAGGCTTCGGATGCATTTAAGCAGATGGAAAATGATTATATTGGCCTCTCCGCAGAACCGACAATACCCAAAGTAGAAGTAAAAGCGGACCTTGAAGCGGCGTTAGCAACACCTTGGGAAGAACCGGAAAATATTGCCGCGGCCCCTGAAGCGAAATTAACAGTTCAAGAACAGCAAGTAATTTCAAAAATGGCCGATGAAACCAAGAAAAAACAACAAAAGAAATTCCGCCGAAGCTTTATAAAAATGGTTCTTTTTGCCGTGGTCGCTGGGGCCAGCGCTTTTGGCGGGGCAGCTTATGTAGAATATAAATCTGTGCCTGTTGTGCCACATGTCAATAATCCTTCTCCCGGTACAGGGCATGGTGAAAGACCAGGGACAGGGCAAGGAACAAGACCGGGGACAGGTGAGGGAACAGGACAAGGGACTGGTCACGGGATAGGCCAAGGAGCAAGGCCAGGGACAGGACCGAGCACAGGGCCAAATACACAACCAAACAATGGGCCCAAAATGGGGCCTGGTGGGGTTGGATCTATTAAAGAGTTTGATTGGAAAAAATTTATTAAAGATGCAGTATTAATAACTTCTATCGTGCTTCTATTGAAAAGATTTATTCCAAAAATGCCTATTAGGATCGTTCGTATCAAGAGTTCAAGTTCAGCGATTTCAAATCAGTTTATAGAGCGTTTGTTAAGTCCTTTAGGTTATCTTATAGATAAATTGTTAGGTGATTATGATTATAAATGGAATTATGATTGGAGGATCCATCAGACGTATGAAGAAAAAGGAACTGTTTTGAATAAACCAAAACCAGAGAGCGCTCCATTAGATATACGCATGATTCACGGTATCCCAAGGCCAATAGATAGAAGAAATACCGAAACCGACGATCCAAAGGAAGATGAGGAATTATTAGCAAGATCGGATTATTTCATTAAATCCCATTTGGTTTCTGATTGGGGATTGGGCAAGACAGGTCAGATAAAAGCAGAACCATTTTTACGCACACAAAATATCGAAAGGGCAAGGATATCACGAAAAGGGGTATGGGAGCGCAACGGTAAAAAAAGGATATTCTTAAAAGGGTTGAAATATGCTAATGATACGGTCCATCCCATCGTTAAAGATGCCATGCAATTTTTAGTTGATCATGGATATGAGATCCACATGATCAGTGATAATTTTACTGAAGACGATCTAAGGACAAACCCAAAATATAGTGAGGACGCCTTGATGGATATTTCCGAATTTAAAAGATTTTTTGAAGATATCTACCTATATTACTGTTTTCAATATGCACACAGTAACTATTTACAAGAACCTGTTTCTATAGCGCCAAGATTGGATCATTCGTATGAGGGTCAATTAACCAGTGAAGAGTTTGAATATTTAGGACAATTAGTCCGTAAAAAAATAGTGCAGCATGAAAGCTTTACGATTTCTGATGGTACTGTTGATGGGATCGCGATCCAACCGTCGAGGATCAGGGAGGTTGATCTTTCCCGTTTGCCTCATATTAATTTTATTGTTCTACCATCGGGAAAAGGATACGCAAAGGCCATCGATTATTTGGATGCCGTGATCGATAACACGAATATCAGCCAAGTGCTGTTTGTGGGAAACCCTTTGTATTTTTCTCGCGTGAATAATTTCTTTGGGAGGCACCAGAGGGTCATGTGGATGAGATCAGCGGTCGATGAAGTGGCTGAAGTTAAAGATATGGAGCTAAAGGATAAATTGAAATTCGATCATGAAAAATTTGAGATATCCATGAGATTAAAAGTAGGTAGGAAGTTCACCCAACGAGAGATCAATAGGTTGAGGAATTTATCTTATCTTTTCAATTTTTACGGAGATCGGATAAATGACATAGATTATTTGAAAGAATTTAGAAAATTAAAAAAAGTTTTTATCGGTGGAAATTCGGCGGTGACGGATTTCTCTCCCTTGTTTGGGCTTCCTCTAAGAGAACTGATCATTAAACAACGTGGTTATATCCCTATGTATCAAATCGCACAAATTTTTCAGCATCATCCGCATCCCCAACGGCTTAAAGTTTTTTTAGCCGATGGCACTCAAGTTGATTACTATAGTTTTATATTGAAATACGGACAGGACATCATAGATCGTAGGGATTGGGAAACTCCGCCGGAAGTAATAGTGAAGGTTAAAAAGATGCAAAAATCCTATTTTGCTTATTTAGTAGATACGGCTGATTCCCGCAGCTTGGTAGAAGTCCACGCCAGATTTGAGAGAGACAATGACTATTGGTCGTATGCTTCTGCTGCCAGACTTGTCCCATCCATGGTTGAGATAGGCAATGCGATCCATGCCTATATGTTGGATGCCCAAAATGCCAAGAATGAAGAAATAAGAAGTGTTATAGGTCAAATGATGCAAGAATTAAAAGGGAAATCTGCTGGTGGGAATGCCGCCCAATTGGCTATTGGAAAGAATGGGAAAGGTGGTATTGATTTTACAGCGAATAAAACACCTCTTGAGATACAAAATGCCGGTGCAAGAATTACCTTCCATCTTAACCCTGCCATGCTCGAACAACTTAAAAATGCGCCTGGATTTGAACCCAAGATCATCGATATGCAGCCATTGACTGACCTGAAAGCATTTTTGGGGATTACTGCTGATAAACCGACGGCATAAGTCATTGCATAGCTTTAAAGTTATGCTATTATAAGTTATGGAAATTTTTTATGGCAAGGTGTTTAAGGCATTAAATAAGGCAAAGGTTAAATATGTCGTGGCCGGCGGGGTGGCCGTCGTACTTTACGGATATCCTCGTAATACAGGTGATTTAGACTTAGTTGTATTTTTGGAAGAAAATAACCTTCAGAAATTCTATAATGCCCTAAAATCTATTGATTATTTGCCTAAGGTCCCTGTGACTGTTGAGCAATTCAAGGATGCAAAGCAGCGTGAAAAATGGAAAAAAGAAAAGGGTATGATAGTTTTTTCATTTGTTTACCGGCATCCGCCATTTCAGTTGATCGATATGTTTGTCAACGAACCAATTAGATTCAGCGAGCTTTATAAACTTAAGAAAGATATTCATGTCAAAGGGATTAAAATTCCTTTAATCAATATAGATCATTTAATTAAGCTTAAAAAGCAAGCAGGGCGTGGTAAAGATTTAGATGATATTGAGCAATTAAACGAAATTAAACGTATTGAGAAAATATGAAATCAAGAAGATTATCTAAAAAGAAAAAATACGAAATTTATGAACATTTAGAGCATAATGTTAGAAAGACGACCTATGCCCATCGCCTGTTATGGCTCCAACAGGCCAATGAATGGGTTTGGCTTTTACAAAAGAATAAAATCATAGCTCCCCATAAATTTACGACCTAAAGAAACCTTCGCATCGAAAGGAACAGGGAATATTGATCCAATATTTAGATTTAGTCCGACATATCTTAGATCATGGTGAGCAAAAACAGGACCGTACGGGCACAGGAACGATCTCTGTTTTTGGGTATCAGTGTAAATATGATCTGCGTCAGGGTTTTCCGCTGTTGACTACCAAGAAGGTCCTCTTCGACGCCCTTGTTTATGAGTTGTTATGGTTTTTGCGGGGGAGTACAAATATCAATGATGATCTAAAGCAGCATACACCTATCTGGAACGCCTGGGCCAGGCCTGACGGCGATCTTGGGCCGATCTATGGCTATCAGTGGCGCAAGTGGGAAAAATTTGTTTTGGATGAGAAATCAGGTCAGTACCGGAAAGAATGCATTGACCAGATCCAAAATGCACTTCATTTGATCAAAACCAATCCGGATTCACGCAGGATCATTGTCAGCGCTTGGAACGTGGCGGATATTGATAAGATGGCCTTGCCGCCGTGTCATGCTTTTATTCAATTTTACGTGGTCAACGGCCGGCTTGATTGCCAGTTATATCAACGTTCCGCGGATGTGGCCTTAGGTGTTCCTTTTAATATTGCGAGCTACGCGCTCTTGATGACCATGGTGGCGCATGAATGTGGTCTTGTGCCAGGCATTTTTGTCCATACCTTGGGGGATGCGCATATTTATTTGAATCATATCGAGGGCATTAAGGTCCAATTGGAACGTACACCAACGGCTTTGCCCCGATTGGAGCTGCCGAAGAAAAAAGTGCTTGAGTACAAGTTTGAAGATTTTAAGTTGGTTGGGTATCTGCCGGCTGCGTTTATTAAATTTCCGATTGCGGTTTAGGGAACTATGAAATCATTTTCGATCATCGTGGCTTTTGACTCGCAGTATGGGCTTGGTAAGAACGGGCAATTGCCTTGGCATTTGCCGTCTGACCTTAAGCATTTCAAAGAAATTACAACGAAGTTGACTGATTCGTCGAAACGGAACGCTGTAATTATGGGGCGCAAGACCTGGGAATCTTTGCCGGATAAGTTTAGGCCATTACCGGGGCGGGTGAATCTGGTCCTAAGCAAGCAGGGGAACCTGGATCTGCCTGAAGGCGTACTTTGGTCTGATACCTTGGAAGATGCGCTTAAAGAGCTGTCAACATCCAATATTGATGAAATTTTTGTTATTGGCGGCGCTCAAATTTTTGCGGAAGCTATTGCCCATGCCTTATGCCAAAAACTTTATGTGACCCATATCAAAGGTGAGTATCATTGTGATGCTTTTTTCCCGCCAGTCAGTAAGAATTTTCTGCCCATTAGCTCATCCGAACAGCAGCAGGAAGGTGCTATCAGCTTTCACTACACGGACTATCTGCGTTCCTGATCAATACTAAATCCTAAAACTTCTTGAGACCCAAGCCCTGCTGTGTTAAGATTCCTCACGTGGTGAAAAATCTTTCATTTTTGATTATTGTCCTTTTGATTTGCGGTTGTTCCTCGTCAAAACATACAATTGTATCCAAGCCGCCTGAGGCAGCTTTTACGATCACAGGTTCTGTGGCCAATGCTTCAGCTTTTGCAAAAGGGGGAGTGCTGGCCCTGGGGGCATTTACAGCAGGGACTGGGGCCGCGGCAGATGATGAGACAGATCAACTGTCCTCAATGATCATCCAGGGGATCAAGGACACGCTGCCTTCGGAAAATACACATTTTACTTTTCCTTCAGATGCCATGCAAAGCACGGATTGCTTTCTGGAAGGGAACATTGATGATTATGGGGACCGCGTCGGGCATGTCAGATTAAAAAGAAACGAGAAATATTTATCGATCGACGGTGAAATTTGGCTGCGGTCAACAAGCGAGAAGATATTTGTGTTTGGGACTTCAACGGTGATCAATACTAAAGATCAGGACCCTAAGGACGTGGCTTACCGGATCGGTGCGGCCATTGCCCATTATATCGGGTCTCAGAAAAGTTAAGTTAAGGAGAGCAAGCGGTGATCGTTGTTACGGGGGCGGCGGGATTTATTGGGTCTTGTTTGGTGGCTGAATTAAACAAACGGGGAAGGCATGACCTGATCCTGGTGGACCATTTGGTTGGTGATGACGACCCTAAGAAATTAAACTTGGCGGGCAAACGATATCTGCGCTATTTTGATAAGGCCGAATATTTAAAGCTCCTTAAACGTGATAGCTTTGATTTTGACGCTGAGACGATCTTGCACATGGGGGCCTGTTCCTCGACTACCTTGCAGGATGCTGATTATTTTGAAAAGAACAATTATGAATACAGCTGTACCGTGGCCCAGTGGGCGCTTAAGAATAAGGCCCATTTGATCTATGCTTCTTCAGCGGCCACCTACGGTGATGGGTCTTTAGGATATAGCGATGATGAGTCCTTGGTCCCACGTCTTAAACCATTGAACCTTTATGGAGAGTCCAAGCAGAAATTTGACCAGTGGGTCTTAGACCATGCTTATCAGGACAAGATGACCGGCTTGAAATTTTTTAATGTTTTTGGGCCCAATGAATATCATAAGGGTGACATGAAAAGTGTGGTGGCCAAGGCCTATCAGGGTGTTGCGACTGAGGGAAGGATTTCGCTTTTTAAGTCGTATGATCCTAAATATAAAGACGGCGAGCAAATGCGGGATTTTATTTATGTTAAAGACGCGGTTGATGTGGTGTTGTACTTGATGGATCATCCGGCCATCAATGGTATCTTTAATTTAGGCACGGGAAAGGCGCGTACCTGGAAGGATTTGGCTTGCGCGCTATTTGCGGCCGTCGGGCGGCCGCTTAACATTGAATTTATGGAAATGCCTGAAGTTTTACGCGGACGTTATCAATATTTCACCCAGGCACAGATGGCAAAATTACGCAAAGCCGGATATGCGAAGCCTTTTACTTCACTGGAAGACGCTGTGAAAGATTATTGCGGCTATTTATCAACCAAGCGCTGTATGTAGCATTAGGGAGGAGGGGAACTTGGTCCTTTTTATCATTTTAGGGATGGTTGTCTTGATCGCGATCGTTGTGCTGGGCGTATTGTTTTTTATGTTAAGCAAGGAAGGTCAGACCAAGGATGATGAGAAAGCTGTTCCTTTAAGAGACTTGACGCATATTAACAAGGAATTTTCCTCGTCAACCCTGGGCGCATCGGATAAGGGTACCGAGGATGATCAGGATGTGATCCCGGCATTTGTTCCCAAGGTAGCTTTGCCAACCCAGGAGGTCAAAGCGCCTCTCGAGGATGACACCTATAAAAAACGTTCTTTGGAATTAGAAGAAGAATTGCGTGCCATTACCAAAAAAGCAGAAGAACAATCTGACGTGGCCCGTGAAATGATCCTGACCTTGACCAAGGAAAACCAAACGCTTAAGAATCAGCAGTCCGACTTGGAAGAAGCCCAGGCTAAGTTGAGTGCGTTTGAAGGTGAAGTCAATGGATTAAAAACGGAGAATACTAATTTACAAACCCAATTGGATGAAACGACCTCCAAGGTGCGTCTTTTAGAAGAAGAAAAGGCTGCTTTAAAAATACAGATGACCGAGGAGATAGCTCAAGTCAATGCCACGATCGCTCAAATGAAACAGGAAAAAGAAGCCATTGCTCCTCCGGCGGCAGAAGAGAAGCAAGATGAGATCTTGATCCAGTTAAAGCAGAAGTATGAAGATTTAGAAAGGTCTAGTAAAGAATTGACTGAAAAAAATGAGCAGCTTCAATATGAATTGGTCAAAGCCAAGGCGCAGGCGAGCGGTCTTGAGCGGGTGAGCTTTAATTATAAAAATCAGCTGGAAGATTTTCTTAAGAAGGTCAATACGGTGCAAGCGACCAATGATGATCTTTCCCAGACAAAGAACAAACTGGAGGGAGTGGTCGACGAGATCAAGAACCAGAACGAGGACCTGGTCAAAAAAGACCAATTAGCCCAATTTGAATTGGAACAGAACCGTACGCGTCTGGTTACACTCGAACGTGAATGTGAAGAACTTAAAGCAAAGCTTTCGACATCAGGGGGTGCCAGTTAAATGCGTGTTATCCTATTGATCGCCATTGTTTGTTTATTTTCTTCCTGTGAAACCCTGGATCGATGTAAAGATAACACGATCGAATTTACCAAGACCCTTTGGGGATCATCAACAAGGGCCTTGGAAAAAGCCCGTGACAAGGCTATTACTAAGACCTATAACAAACCTTATTGGGATTGTGTGCGCAGTTCCCTTGCAGTGGCGGGTAAAAGGAAATGGATCATATTTAAAAAAGACGAGATCAAGGGGTATATGATTGTCATGGGCGTTAAAGGCTGTGTCAATACGACTGAGATCGGGGTCTTTTTTGATGAGCTGTCAGATAACCAAACACGCATTGAAGTCACTTCTTTGAGCACCAATGCCAAGCGTTTAGTGTCCAAATGGCTGTTCCATGGATTGGACATCGCTTTTGGTTATCTGCCGCCGGACCCGCCCCCACCCGTCGAAGTCCCTAAAACTGATCTAAATTCAACGACACCAACGACACCTTAAACATGATCGAGAACGAATTTCTTTTTTTAGGTTTATTGGCAGCAGGTCCCAAGCACGGTTATGAGATCAAACTTCAACTTGAAGAAGATCTAAGCCCTAATATCGGTCTGCATATCAAATCCATTTATTATCCGCTTCAAAAAATGGAAAGCTCCGGACTGATCGAAAAGGAACTGGGCCGCAGGGAAGGGCATTTTCCTGAAAAGTATGTGTATCGCATCACACCTAAGGGCAAAAAAAAGTTTGATGAGTTGCTTGAGCATAGTTTGTTGTCAGTCGACCGCCCGTTTTTTCAAATTGACCTGGCTTTTTATTTTCTTCCTTTGATCGATAAAAGCATGGCCAAACGCCGGCTAAAAGTCAGGTTTACCCTATTAAAAAAAGTTAAAAAAGAACTGACCATCCTGCAATCCGCCGCAAAAACCAAGATCCTAAGCCTTATCCTGCGCCATGATCTTGATCTTGTCGATGCAGAAATCAACTCCACCCAGAAGGTTATTGATCAGCTTGAAGACCTTGCTTAAAGCTACCTAAACAGACCTCAAAAACAGGCATTGACAAAAAACTGGCAAAATTTAGAAAATATGGCATACTTTCTTTATATGAGAAAGTATGTAAATTTAAGAGCTAATTTAGCCCTTGGGCTTGCTTTTATTTTTTTGGTCAATTCACT
>CAZASA010000058.1:0-14123 GCA_964487685.1 uncultured Planctomycetales bacterium | reverse complement strand
TGACGGCCAGCACGACCCCATCAATAGGAGCTTTTAGTGTATATTTTTTCAAAAGGGCGTTAGCTGCCTTCAATGCGGCTGTAGCCTGCTCAACAGTGTCTTTCGCGGTATCCAGTACGTTCTTGCTAATTGATTTTGGATCAATATTGTAGGAAGATAGATCCTTGTCGTACTGATCGCGATCTACTTTTAGGGTAGCTTCAGCCAGCTCCACGGTTGCTTTCTGAACGGAATCGTCAATGGTAAACAGCACTGAACCTGCTGATACCTGCTGTCCCTCCTTCACCAACACCTTGACAACCGGGCCAGAAACTTCAGGAAAAATATTGATGTTTTCCCCGCTTGGCTGGTAACTTTCAACAATACCATTAGCATAGATTCCCGATGAGTAAGGGTTACTGACCGGAGTAAATACAGGAGGCTGAGCCTTCCTCTGAATGCCAAAGATATAGGCACCGATACATCCCGCCAAGACACCTATTATAGCTAAGGCAAAAATGAATGTGTTTCTGACATCCGGCTTAGGGCTGGATGTTTTTGTTTCAGATTTAGGCGCGTCTTCTTTAACTTCAGATTTAGGATTGCCTGCGAGCTCCTGCGAGTGTCGGTCAATACGACCTTTAGCTTCAAGCTTAGGCTCAACTGCCTTGACCTCAGTCTTAGGCACGTCTGCTTTGGCTTCAAGCTTAGGATCGATTGATTTATCTTCAGGTTTAGGTTCGTCTGTTTTCATTCGGTCCCCTCGGTCGTCGCGGTAAGATGTCCATCTTCCATATGGAGTATCCTGTCCGCGTACTCGTTGATGCGCGCATCATGGGTTACAATCAGGATGCAGCGGCTTTTATTAAGGATTTTTTCTTTGACGAAGGCAATAATCATCCTGCCCGTATCACCATCCAAAGATGCTGTTGGTTCATCAAGAATCAAGATCTCCGGTTGGCTAATGATCGCACGGGCGATCGCCACACGTTGTTGCTCACCACCGGAGAGCTTTATTGGTAAAATCTCTCCCTTATCTTTGAGACCAACAATCTCCAGGTATTCTTTGGCTGTGGTGACGGATTCATTCCAATTCTGCTGTTTGAGGATCAAGGGGATAGCGACATTTTCAGCTGTGGTCAGCCGCGGGAACAAATGATAATCTTGAAATACGAAACCAATAGTGTTCAAACGAAAATCAGCCAACTGGTCATTATTCTGAGTCCAAATATCATCCCCTTTGACCACCACCTTACCGGTGTTAGGACGCAAGATACCGGAGATCATGCTAAGCAGTGTCGTCTTACCGCTGCCTGAAGGGCCAACAATAAACAGCATCTCGCCAAAGTGAGCAGTAAATCCTACCGCATTCACAGCTATCATCCTGGTCTCGCCTTCACCAAAGTATTTTGTCAAATCAGTTGCAACGATCGCTTCATTTTCCATTGATTTTACCGTTGTGGAACTGGTTTATAGTAAACGCGGGGAGTCACCCTTTTTTGATTTGAGCTACACGAGCTTTAGGGATAGCCCCCCGCAACACAATAAGGTTTATGTTTATCTATAATATGAATTTATATTAGGT
Organism: uncultured Planctomycetales bacterium; assembly: GCA_964487685.1. Classification (GTDB taxonomy): domain Bacteria; phylum Omnitrophota; class Gorgyraeia; order Zapsychrales; family Fredricksoniimonadaceae; genus JABDGZ01. The sequence continues at coordinate 12,559 of CAZASA010000058.1, read as the reverse complement.
AAGAACTCAAAATGAATCAATTGTACCGGGGTATAATAATGAAAGACAGACGAATAGTTAATTTGGGAGGGCTAAAAATTAATTCTTGCGTTAATGATCTAAGCAAGGGTATAGTTAAAATTATCTATCTGAGCGTACGGTAATACCTCTGGAAGAGCTGAATGGAAACAAACGACATCACATATAATCGTGCCAGCGGTAAATTGTATCAAGGCGGGATTCCCTACATTAGTAAAGTTTTTAGGGATGAGATTGAGGCTGAAGTTTATTTAAGCCAAGTCGGTCTACACGTACACCCATCTACCAAACAATCTGAATTTCTACCATCCTTACAAACCCAGCTCAAGTAAACACAAACCTGCTTTGTTTCTTCTGAGCAATTATTATCTTATTTTTTGATACAACCCTTGAGACGCCAATGATATGGTTTGTTATCCATTTTTCAATAAAACCATGGACCTGGATATATCACCCTTCATGCGGATGACGAATCATTGCTTGAATCTGCTCTGCCAATAAAGACGTGCTGATAGGCTTTGTGAAATATTGATCTGCCCCTTGCGTAAACGAATCCACAACAACCCCTGGCTGATCTAATATTGACAAAACCATCACTGCTTCTGAAGAAGTTTCTTTGTTTGAACGTAATTCCTTTAATACTTGCCCGCCATTGGTATCTGGTAAATGATAATCCAGTATAATTAAATTAGGTTTGTTTACCGTAGCCATCTCAACGCCTGTCTTGCCATCATAAGCCACTAAGGATGTAAAACCACAGACATCTACTGCCTTCTTTATCATCTCGGCATCAACCCGGCTATCTTCAATGATCAATACTTTAATTGAAGGATTGCTGACCTTCTTGGGTTGCCGTAACTTTTGTAACCATTGTTTAAACACCGCTATCTCCTTCCAATACCAACGGCGACATAAAATTCCTGTTTTACTTCGCCTTCAGTTCGGCAAGGACAATTTTTTGTGCCTGAAGCCAATCTTTCTCGGCAAATCCGCTAATCCGTCCACGGTTTTCATAAAGCTCATACGCTTTCTTGGCAATCTTTTCGTTAAGCTGTTCCTGAGTTAAAGACTTTCTTTTTGGAATAACATTTTCGATCTTGCTTGTACTACTCGTGTGATTCTGCTTAACAACCATATTCCCTCCTCGGTTATAAAACTTGAAGCCAATTCCTTGAATGCCGTCTTGATTCGCCCCTTTAGCGCCTTTTAATAGTGGACGGTTTGCCGGTTATGTTTACTTGCTTTTTATAGCCCCAAACGCAACGAAGCATGAGTTTTTGTGCAGGATCTCAACTTCACTAAACCCCACCTTACGAAGTAAATCTAATTGATATGTCACTGGCCGGGGAGAATCTTCTTTGTCAATGTACGTAAAGACTTGATCCCTGTACTTCTCACCTCCGGTAGACTCAAGATACTCACCATATCTTTTCCACATCATTTCCTGGATACGCAGGTTTTCATGGGAAATCAAATCAGTAATCCATAGGCTTCCACCGGGAGCGGCCAATTTATATAGCCTTGAAAAGGTATCTTCCCAATCTTTATCATCACGCAAATGGTGTAGTACAGCGGCTGCCAAGATAATATCGTAATGCCCTGACGTAAGCGGGGCTGTGCGTATATCCTGGTGAAAAGTACGAATAACTCCTTTATTGACCGCGGATATTCTATCGGCAGCCCGTTGAAGCATAGGTTTACTCAAATCCACAAGATCGCAATCCAGGGGATTAAGTGTTTGCAATAATTTTAAAGTGTTGTTACCGGCGCCACAGCCAATATCAAGCACACGCTTGGCATGAGGCGTTGTGGCAATGGCAGCTTGGGTGATCAGTTCCATTGAGACCGGCGCGTCGATAGTGGCTTTTTGACCAGTTTCTAAGTTAGAAAAGCGGTCAACTTCATTATCAAAGCGTTCACGGATTTCTGCAAGGGTGGACTTTTTATTCAGAGGAGTTTTCATAATTTAACGCATCTTATCAACAAAGGCAATGCTTGACAGTACACTCATACAGACAACACCTGCGAAGAATACAAGCAGACCCCATTTATTTGATTGGCTTATTTTGCCTGCTCTAAAAAGAAAGTACCCAACGATGGCATTAGCCAGCCCCCAGATAACATTGACTATGGGAGATGACAGTCCTTTTCCAGGAGGATGTGCGAATGGAGAAGGAAAACCGTCACCAGATACCCCGTGCACATAATGTGGAACGGCGTTGGCTAGGAACATGCCAGCAAAGAAGCAAGCGACATAGTGATACCATTTCATAAAGACTCCTTGAAATTCATTTAGTCTTTATCCACTTACCCTGATAGCTCTTCAGTTTGTCCGGATACGCTCGCTTCTTTTCCCGAAGCAGCCTTGATATGTCCTTCTGCCTATTTGTATTAGCTTTCTTAGCCATGAGTGTCCTTACCGCCCCAAAAATCATCCTACAAGAATACGCACGGTCTCCTCTTATAATTTACTATGGCTTCTCTCCCACAATAGTAACTATAGGGAAACTCAGGTATACATCATTCCCTTTTCGGCAAGCCCCCATCCCTATCTTATCTTTTCCAATATCAGCGATCACTGCCTGCCGGATTTTATCAATATCGCTCTTTTTATCAGGAAAGGACGCCTTAAGGTTATCTTCAAGTCCAAATTCTATTCGATAAAACTCAACTTTTGAGTTAATCAAACCGGCTCTCACAGCCATAGCCTGAAGCTCTGCCAAAGGCAATGTTCTCACGTGCGATGGATCCTTTAATTTCTCAACTTTATCATAAACATCAGATTGAGCTGATGATGATGTAAAAACATCTATTACGGCTACCTTACCCTTAGGCTTTGCCACCCTAATCATCTCCTTCAATACCGTTTCCGGTTTAAGAAAGTGATGAAACGCATAGCGACAAACAACAACGGAAAAACTTGAATCGACGAACGGCAGAGGCAGAATTTCTCCAATCTTCCAATCTATATTTGACAGGCTCTTTTCCTGTTGAGTTTTCTGCGCCTTTTCAATCATCGCTGGCACAAGATCTATACCTATAACTTTCTGAGCATGGGGAGCCAGTGCACAAGCAAGTAATCCAGGTCCACAGGCAACATCCAAAACCGTATCGCTCTTATTCAACTGCGACATTCTTATGAACAACTTGGTAGATTCCTCATTGGATTGAGCGAGCATATTAGCAAACGGAACCGCCTGCTTAGTAAACTGATCAATAATTAAACTATCGTGACTATTCTGCTCTTTATTTTTCATATTGCCACACCCCGCATCACTTCATAACCTGATAACCCGCCGACTTCAAAGAAGGTTTGGTGTACACAAAGATCATTTCAACAGGGGTATCGTAAGGATTATAAAACCAGTGGACTTCACCCCGTGGTACAAACATCGTGTCGCCCTGGGACATTTCCACTTCCGTTTCGCCGATTCCACTAATTCCTTTTCCCGATATAATATAAATAACCTCTTCTGCGTCCTTATGAATATGCTTTTTATGGGTGGATGTATTGGCCTCAAACCTGCAATAAGCAAAAGTTATGTCCTCTGCACCAACGGTGTCTTTATCAACAAGGACGACTCTCTTTGCATTATCTAGATTTTTAATTGGTTCATTTCTGCCATCGGCAAGCCGAATCAAGTATTTCATTTTATCCAGCATAACCCTCCTAACCTGACCTATTAACCTTCTTTAACAACCACGCCATATTCTCGCCAAGAACTTTCATCGTCTGCAGCCCCTCTTCATCCTTGTTCACATCACCGACCTCACGGCCAAAGGCAAAGTTCCAATAATTTGAGCCAACCACGATCATCTCTGAAATCGTAAAGAAATGATTCATTGTATCAAAAGCATGGATAGCGCCTCCGCGACGTACAGCCATAACCGCGGCACCTACTTTGCGTCTTAGAAAACTTCCATTTGCCCGCGAAACCAGACAAGTGCGGTCAATGAGAGCTTTCATCTCAGAAGAAACATCTGTCACATAAACTGGAGAACCCAGAATAATGGCATCAGCCGCAATCATTTTATCAATACATTCATTAACAATATCTTCTTCAAAGGAACAATGATTATTCTTTTTACTGGAACATTTGAAACAAGCCCTACAGCCCCGAACTGTATGACCTGCCAACTGAACCTGCTGGCACTCAATACCAGCTTCCCGCAAAGGCTCAAAGACCTTCTCAATCAAGATAGAAGTATTTCCGTTTTTACGCGCACTTCCGTTAATGGCAACAACTTTCATATCCATCACCTTTCTCAAGACTAATGCACACTCATCCCTATTCAGCTTGATTTAATCTTCTAATATTAACTCAAATCAATTTAATGGCACAGATAAAAATTTTCAGTCCAAAAAATATTCGTTTTGTCCGGTCATTTTTAGTCAAGAATTGCGTAAGTTTGGGAGCTTACTCTAGATTGGTCCGGACGATTGTGCCAGCTTCTCGTCAGAATCCATAGGAACGCGGCATGCGCTTTCATAGCGATTTACGAAATTGAACCAACTAAGCATCAGAATCAGTTTCCGCGTGTTATCTACGCCCCAGCGCTCGATGGCTGTTTCGAGCAAGTCCTCTCTGAGGTTTGCGCGATCCGCAATATCGTCTGCCATCTGCGCAATCAAAACGATGTTTGGATCAATTCCGGCGACTGGCCCGTCAGCGGTGAGTGCATCCACCTCAGTTTTTGAAAGCCCACTATTAAGCGCTATACGAGTTGAAGCATGCACAGCATAAATACAATTTAAGCGTACGGCGGTTCGCACAATCATTGCTTCCCGTAACCTGGCGTCGGCAGCTGGGCAGGCGAAGACTGCCCTCATTAGCATAAGAGCTGGCAGGGCAAGATCGCCTGCCGCCGCCAGCGCGATTGCCCCATTGAGCGTTTTGTCAGGATTGAAATCGTTTCCAAAAACCGCTTGCGCCTCTTCAGCGGTTGGCATTGGCAAATAGATATTGGTCATTGCTCTCCTCTACTTCTGGTTGTATTTTAGATGGGGTCTTAAACGAATCATTAGTTATCTGTTCAGTCGCCAAATTGTAAAGTTAAGAATTGCGGCAAAACTAACCCACAGAAGATAAGGGAAAAATAGCACACCTGAAACCCAATAAACAGCCCAGAAACTGACCATAGTTAGAGTGATGCCTATCCACAAAAAAACTACTTCTACAAAAGCCCATCCAGGACTACGAAGACCAAAAAATATCACTGACCAAAAAGTATTCAAAACTAGCTGAACAAAAAATAGTACCATTGGTACGCTAAAGCCTTTTTGTGGTAATCTTTCCCAAACCATCCACCCTGCCAGAGCCATCATTAGGTAAAGAGCTGACCATACAGGACCAAAAATTTTATTCGGGGGATTCCAGGTTGGCCTCTTGATTGTTTGATACCAAGTTTTAAGGGACTTATTTGTAAAAACCGAACCAAAGGCCGCGGCCGAAAAACACAAAACTATAAAGGCTATTAACGAAAACATAATTTTTGATCCTCTTAACTTTGTTCATAGTGAGGCTTTTTACTTCTATCACTCGAACACCCTTTCTTCACGGCATCATCCTTCTTCTGATCAAATAATATCAACGACCTTTTCTTTAGATTGCATATTACTAATGCTTGTTCTAAAAATATTCAAATACTCTGAATTTGAATGGATATCCAACGCTTCCTGGCTGGCGTATTCTTCATAAAATAAAAATTCTCCGGTACTGGTAACATCTTGAAACAAGCTGTAAAAAAGACACCCTTTTTCTTTTCTGGTCTTTTGAATGATAACAGCAGCTTGTTTCTTAAAACTATCTATTGATTCATTCTTAATGAAAAGCCGGGCTATAACTTTCTTTTTCATTTTTACCCCTTTAAATGATTGATTTCCATTTAATCATTTTCTTACGAAGATTGAGTGTCCGGCCGTCGACCACAAAAGTCCCGTCACCGTTTGCATGGAATGTCCGCCGTTCTTTTCTGTCAGGATCAATCCACGCTTTGATCCCTTCTAAAACGAAAAGGCTGTACTTCTCTACCATCCTGTCATCTACGACACGACATTCGATATTGGCCAGGCATTCAGCTATAAGCGGAGCCTTTACTTTCTTGGCAGGTAGCGATGTTAAATTAAAAGTCTTGAATTTGTCTATGTCCTTACCTGAGCAGTTTCCAATATCAACCACCTGGTTTATAATATCCACTGTAGGGATCGCGATAACGCATTCTTTGGTCTTGCGTAATGCAGAAAAGCTGTAGTCACCAGGACTGATGACGCAGCCAATCAATGGGGTAAACTCCATCATCATGTGCCAAGACATGGTCATGATATTGGCCTTTTTCTTATAGGCAGTCGTCACCAGAACGACCGGCCCTGGTTCTATAAGGTGAAATGCCTTTGAAAGTGGAAAATTCTTCAATTTAACATCACCTTTCGCTATCAAGTCTTCAGTGATGCCATATCAATCACAAAGCGGTATTTCACATCACTTTTCAACATTCTTTCATACGCTTCATTGATATACTGAATGTTGATCACCTCGACATCCGCTGTTATCCCATGCTTGCCACAGAAATCAAGCACCTCCTGAGTTTCAGCAATACCTCCAATGACAGAACCCGCTACTGCTTTACGCCCCAAAATCAACCCCGTGGTGTTCAATGCCGGATGATCGAGAGGTCCTAAAAATCCATTCAATACCAAGGTGCCGTTAAGCGATAAGGTCGGCAAATATGGGTTGAGATCATGAACATCCGGGACAGTATCTATAATAAGGTCTAATTTACCCTTCACCGCTAACATCTGCTTTTCGTCTGTAGAAAGCACTACATGATGCGCCCCCAAACGACGAGCATCTTTTTCTTTGCCAGGCGAACGGGTAAAGAGAGTAACGTCAGCACCAAGCGCATTCGCTAATTTCAGCGCCATATGACCAAGTCCGCCGAGGCCTATAACTGCAACCTTACTTCCCTTTCCCACTTTCCAGTGACGCAATGGTGACCAGGTCGTAATTCCGGCACACAGCAAGGGGGCGGCCCCCTTCAGATCTAATCCTTTAGGTATCTTCACTACAAACTTATCGGACACGATAATTTTCTCTGAATAACCGCCAAATATAGGCATTTTGTCATGACGATCGACAGCATTATATGTAAATGTTGGAATCTCTTCACAGTACTGCTCAAGACCTTGTTCGCAGGGCTTGCAATGCTGACAGGAATCAACCATACACCCAACGCCAACGTTGTCGCCTTTCTTAAAGCGTTTGACCTTTGGCCCAACGCTTACTACGCGACCGATAATCTCATGTCCCGGCACCATCGGGTAAATACTATTACTCCAATCATTGCGGGCCTGATGTAAATCAGAATGACATACGCCGCAGTAAAGGATCTCGATAACCACATCGTTATCGCGTGGATCTCTGCGAGTGAAGCTATATGGCGCCAAAGCGTCTTTGGCGGATTTCGTAGCGTACCCAGACACTTTTATTGACATGATATTTCTCCTTTTGTTAAGTCACTATTAATAAATATCACTCCGGTATGACTTCATTTACGCATCTCAACGCATTTAACGTTCTTGGATATCCTACATATGGAAGCAATTGGGTAATCACGCTTAGTAACACTTCTTTATCATTCCCGACATTAACATTCCCCTGGATATGCCCCTTTAATTGAGGCTCACAGCCTCCCAAAGCTATCAACATGGAAAAAGTCAAAAGCTCTCTTGTTTTGATGTCCAATCCTTTCCTTGTTTGGTAATCACCAAAACAATTGGCAGAAAGATGCTTTTGTATATGAAGCTGATTCTTGGGAGATTCCTTGTACAACTTATCGATCACTTCCCCAAAAATTGATTTTTGTAACGCCAATCCTTTTTCATAACGCGTTTCAGAAGTAGTAGCCGATTGCCCTTCAAGCGGAAGCTTTACACCACGGCTCTCCAGTATTGCGTTTGTGGCATGAATAAAATCAAAAGCTTTTGCAATGCCCACATAAGGGACAGACTGATAAACAATTTCTTTCACTTCAACTGGTGTGACACCGATGTTTAGCGCCCCACTAAGCATGACACGGTACTCGCTCAATGTCTGCTGGGCGATAATTGAAGCCAAGATCACCATAAGCCTTGTTTTTTTATCGAGGTTCCCGTATGAAAGCACTTCATCAAAAGCGAAATTATCGAACACTTCGACAAGTTCAGGATCAGTCACTTTGAGTGTTGATTTATAGCTTGGAAAAAGCTCATCATGATTCTTCTGTGCAGTTTTACTGATAGCCATAGACATTCCTATCTCAATTTATTGTAATCTTCATCCGATACCGGCTCCAGCCATGTTGCTGGTCCTTTCTCGGGATTAACTTCAATGGCAAGATGGACAAACCAACTATCTTTAGCAGCACCATGCCAATGTTTGACATCGGCAGAAATATTGACCACATCCCCGGGGTGAAGTTCCCTCGCCGGTTTTCCCCATTCCTGATAATAACCCCTGCCACCTGTCACAAGCAGGATCTGACCTCCGGCGTGTTTATGCCAGTTATTGCGACATCCCGGTTCAAAAGTCACGTTCCCGATGGGACAGGCTGTGCCGGAAGGCGTCAACATATTGAGCCATACCGTTCCCTTAAAGTAATCACTTTTTAATTTCTCCCCAACAGGAAAAATCACACTTTTGCTAAGATCATTTGTATTCATACCGACTCCTTGTTATAGTCCCGTTCTTTTTTCCAATTCTTCCGGATAACGGTCACCCACAACTTTCATTTTCTCAAGTGCAGAATTGATATCGCTCAACTCTTTTGAAGTCAAAGTGATCAGCGCTGCTCCGATATTCTCCTCCAAACGATTCAATTTGGTAGTACCAGGGATAGGAACAATCCACGGCTTTTGTGCCAAGAGCCAGCTAAGAGCAATTTGGGCTTTGGTCGCTTTCTTTTGCCCGGCAACCTTTTCTAACAAATCCACCAACCCCTGATTAGCTTCTAGAGCTTCGGAAGTAAATCGGGGAACGATGCTGCGAAAATCCGACTTGCCAAACTTAGAATCTTTGTTGAAACTCCCTGTAAGAAATCCCTTACCCAGAGGACTGAATGGCACAAAGCCAATTCCCAGTTCCTCAAGTGTTGGTATCAATTCTTCTTCGGGACGTCTCCACCAAAGGGAATATTCACTTTCGACAGCTGTAAGCGGCAGTACCGCATGTGCACGGCGTATGGTCTTCACCCCTGCTTCGGAAAGACCCCAATGTTTGATCTTCCCTTCGTTAATCAGTTCTTTAATAGTTCCAGCCACCTCTTCAATCGGTATATTTGGATCAACGCGATGTTGATAATATAAATCAATATAATTAGTTCTTAGCCGTTTAAGGGAACCTTCAACTGATTTTCTTATTTCTTCAGGTCGACTATCCTGTATTTGTTTACCATCTTTATTCTTAATACCAAATTTAGTAGCAATAACGACTTTCTTACGCAAGGTCACTAATGCCTCTCCTACTAATTCTTCATTGGTAAAAGGGCCGTAGACTTCTGCGGTGTCAAAAAAGGTAACGCCCCGCTCAACAGCAGACCGGACTAACGCGATTGCCCCTTGTTTATCCAAGGTGCCACTATAAGCGTAATTTAATCCCATACAGCCAAAACCAATGGCAGAAACTTCTAGATTGCTTATTCCAAGTTTACGCTTTTTCATTTTTTAAGCTCCTTGACGGTTAATAGCTTTGCTTCTTAAGTAATCTCAAGAATGTTTCTTGTTAAGTTCAATTATAAACTAATAAATTATTAAAATGAAGAAGTGGCGCCCACTTTTTGGATAACCAAGTCCCCTATAAGTGAAGCAGCTTGGGTCAATGAAACCAAATCAGTATTAATAACTAAGTCATAAAGTAACGGATCATCAATGTCTTTGCCAAATTCTGCTTAAGATATCCCCTGCGTCCTTTGTCTTCTTTGTAAATGATGTCTTGGGCTTGCCTATCATTACATTTTAAATTTTCTTTCGTGGAATCTTTACGTTTTTTTAAAGATCCGACCAGACGGACGTGAACGCCACCTGCAATTTTATTTGTAATAACTGCAGCTCCGTGCCCGACAATAATTACACGGCCCATTTTTGCTAGACGAATAATTGTGTCATTTGTGTCTCTTACTAAGATTGACCCCGGCGGATGAACCCCTAGCATCTCTTCGATCGCTTCTTCAATTCCTGGGACAGCTTTTTCTTCTAAGAAAGGGATGACATTACTAGACAAGTTATGGTCTTTAACAATTTCATCAACCAAATTTTTATTAAAAACAGTCCAGGAACACACGCCGGGCAAATGCTTATTTAAGTAAAGCCCAAGCTTTTCACCAACGGTAATTCCCGCTGAACCAGACTGGCGGGAAATTGTTACAAACCCCTGAACACCTTTAACCGCTCTATTTTCGACCCGGCACTGAAGAGCTACGTATCTGTAAATGTCTGATAATGATGCCATTTTCTTCCCCTATGATGAATTTAGCCTACTTGTACCGCGAGCATTGAAATTGATCCGCCGTCAAACCCTTCGACAGGAAAACTCACTGAGTCATCTTTTCTACGCAGGGCTGCAATATACAACAACGGCAAATAGTGATCCGGCGTTGGGACGGACAACATGGCATCGTCACCTAACTTATCGTATTCGACGAGCAGGCTATCCTTCCTGGCGAACAACAAATTACGAACCTGATTCTCAAATCGCACGGCCCAGTCATACGGTTCGGCATTGCGCGTCCCCCATGCATATGCGTGCAGATTATGTACAATATTACCACTGCCAATAATGAGCACCCCTTCCTCACGTAAGGCGGATAGTTTCTTTCCAATTTCATAATGAAATGCTGCGGGCTGTCTTTCATCAATACTTAACTGGACAACCGGAATATCTGCTTTTGGAAATACGTGACAAAGCACAGACCATGTCCCGTGATCAAGCCCCCATTTTCTGTCAAGGCCAACAGAGATTGGCTCTAACAAATTTTTTATACGTTTAGCTAAATTGACGTCGCCAGGAGCAGGATACTTAACCTCGTAGAGTTTTTGGGGGAATCCCCCAAAGTCATGGATTGTCCTTGGGAAAGGCATTGCAGTCACTAATGTCGCCGGCAGATACCAATGCGCAGACACACAAAGTATAGCTTTAGGCGATGGGATCTTTGCCCCAATAGCGACCCAACTCTTGACATAATCATTGTCGAGCAATGCATTCATGGGGTTACCATGTCCAAAAAAAATAGAAGGCATTAGCTTGGTTTTCATCTATCTCCAAATTATCTTATTTATTATCTGTTCTTTAAAGTATCTTCTATTAAACGACGTAATTGAATAATTTCTTCTTTGAGCTCGTGGACAGATTTCTGATATGCAATTTCTGCTTTTGGTTCTTTGATCTCACGATCAATTAAAAAAGATGCTAAAAGGGCGGTAATATAACCAAATATCACAACCGCGTAGACCGATATCCCAAGACAAATAATCCGTCCACCAGTGGTCTTTATTACATAGCCGCTGCCCATATTCGTCAATTGCATGGCCGTCCACCAAAGAGCTCTCCAATAGGTGTGAATACCTTGGTTGTCTACAACACCTCCTTCAAAATGGAGTATGCCTGCGGCCCCTGCAAACAATACGACAAAGGTCAATGCAAGCACGTAACCGGTACCACGATGTCCGATCTTACGGCGAAGGATACGCATTCCCAAAAAAGCTGAAGCGAATATCCAAATCATCTGTATGCCGAAAGTTGCGGTCAGTATACGCACCAGTGGGAAGGACTGTAAGAAAGGAAAAAATCGCAGGGAAGTGACAAAAATGGCTAAAATAAAAAGCCAATTCTGTTTAAGAAGATTTATTTTATTAGCAACAGTCGCCATTCGCATGGCGAAATATAAAATAAACAAAGACCAAATAGCTGTCCCAAAACCTGATAGTCCAGGACTTGTGCCATTAACGAGCTCAGTAATAAGTATGCAGAACCAGATGAAACTAAAAAATATCATTGGCAATTCTATTTTCTTCAAGAATGCCAAAATCTTTGGATATTTCTGCGTATTGCTATTCATTATGGATCTTACGTCCTTATGCTTTGAATAATCATGATGAATCAAAGCCGTCTATATTGTTCTTTAAAGCTCGCTCTGCTTCTAACCAATTATCCAAAGCAGATCCTCATTTTTCCAAATTCAGCCTCCCAGAAAGCATTATCACTGTTTTACTTCTCAGCTTGATTGTGGGCCTCAATAAACCATAAATTTTTGTCCACACTGCGCGAAATCTGGGTAAAGATATCCGCGGTTGCAGGATCATCCAACTCGGTTGCCTGTTTGATGGTCTCACGAATTAGCTCTCCATACACCGCGAGAGTGTGAGAAAGAGCCTCAACATGTTCCCGCCCTGTCGTAAGTACCAGAGGATAATCCGGTAGATTTGTGCGGTTTGACACGACTTGTACCGTTCCTTCAGCCACACCGCCAAATTGGACAATACGCTCAGCAATGAGATCAGGATATTCTTCTG
>CAZASA010000057.1:0-14428 GCA_964487685.1 uncultured Planctomycetales bacterium | reverse complement strand
CACCTTGTTGAGCAATCAATTGAGGAAATGGTCAGGGCATCAGTTGTTCTATTATCCTAGCTCTAAAGGGGCGCCGATCATTTGCTATCCTATTGGGATGGCTTCGTCCAAATATGTGGTGTACGGCTCACACATCAATGGTTATATCAATACAGCCGTCAGCATCTCACGTCTATTTGATATTGCGATCAATCATTTGATGAAGCACCATATGACCTTCATCGCTGTTAATCCAAAACCAGTTGAAAATACAAAAGTTTGTCTTCAGCCCTTCATCCACAGCGGAGGGCCACAGCATTATTATATCTATGACCGTGAGGATAAGGATGAGGCTTTGCCGGACGTCGTAGGTGTCAGTGAAGACGGCCGGGTGTTTGTGGTCATAGAGTTTGGACGAAAGCATACGGTTGATCAACATATTGATAAATTATCGAGCGGGGTAAGGATCATTTATGGACTCAACGGCCAGCTTTTAGGTAATGATGGCAGAAACGCCAATCGGGCTGTCTTATGCATTGACGGTATCGCCAAGCGCAACGGCAAGTTGATCAAAGACCATGATGCCTTGACGATCGCAGCCGCAGAAATTGTCAATGGCATGGCCCGTCAAAAAGATCTGAAGCGGCAATTACCTAAACGAATTGTCGTTATGATCGGCCACGGCAAGAAATTCACTCAAGAAGAGTCCAGTCCCCAGCCATTCCTTATTAGGTTCAAGCGAAATTGGAAAGGGCTGTATGAGCCTTCCAGGCCTTGGAAGATATCTTCTGCGTTCCGCAGTCTTGAAGATCTATTGCGCCGCATGGACTTAAACATCGCCGCAACCAAACAGCGATCTCTGCGCCCAGCGGCGAATCATAAAAGTAAGGCGACATTGCCTATAATATTAATTTCTTTAATTTTCGGCTTTGTCCTGACTTCCCAGGCGTTAGGAATTCCTGTTGATAACAGCCCTGACAAGCATAGCGGAGTGAATTATCATTCGACGGTCTTGGTGTTGGCAATGATGTTGATCGCGGGAGTTGTGCTCTGGATGTTTTGGTTACACAAGCGTAAAGGGCTGAGAAACACATCAACAGAAAAGCCAGCAGTAACTGTTGTTCCATCGAAATTAAATAATCCTAACAGCATAGAAGATGCTGCCAAAAAGTACGTTTTCAATGATGAGCAATTGTTCGAGGCCATTAAACCTTACGAGGCTATTACACAAAGATATGGGTACGGTCCGTGGCGCAGTGTCCACAGGGCATTGAAAGACGAGCATGCCACTGAGCTATTCCCGGCAATTCTAACAGGCTTGCAGGGTGTATTCACACTTGAAGAATTAGAAGAATATTGGCCCCGGGTCGTCCAATTCCTGGTGACAGGTAAAAAGCGGGCTTATGGGATTATTAAAAATGGGCTTGGGTCTGTCAAACAAGTTATCCATTCAGGCGATGATTTTTATATGGCTGCCAAGAAACTTATGTCGCTCCATTTGGGATTATTGAAAGAGCAATCGGATGAAGAGAAAAACCTGTTGAGGACTGCTTTACATCCCCTCAAATCTTTGATCTTAACGATGGAAGACCTTGATATTGTCGCCAGGCAATTATTGCATTTTAAGAATTCTTTAGGGCCATCGTATTGGGCCTGCGATATTGAAACCCTCTCAAAACTAAACAGGATCATAAATACGACAGGAGATCTTCAAGAGGTGATCACGGTCTTGATCCGGTTTACCCGAATGGCCTCGGATATGCGTTATTTCCTGCGGACGTTTGATGACATTTCAGGGATGATCCAAACAAAGGATGAATTGATCAGCATTGGAGGGGACCTGCTGTTGTTGAACAATAATATCAAGGAAGAAGATTCTCAAAGCAAAGACCTTGATCAAGCGCTTAGAAATATAACCCTTGAACTCGGCCCGGAAAGCTTAAAGAAGAACTGGGGCTCTATCATGACCTTGATCTTGGAAGCAGGGGAAAGATATAAAGCATTGCTGATCTATGGCCTTGTATCGATCCATCAAACAACCAAACCTGGTGAGGAAATGATAACAAGAGGGAGGGAACTTTTACGGTTGGATACCCAATATGGTGGCAAGGTCTTAAGACCACGGTTACTTGCAGCTAAAAAGGTCATCCATACCTGGGAAGATTTGGGGGCTATTGCCGCATGTTTAGGCGAAATTTCTGGCACATCATCGTTCAGTGATTATGCATTAGATCGTGCATTACCGGCATTGGACCATTTGGTCCATAATATAGATGATTTTATCAGGGTGGCTGATAAATTAGCAAAATTGCCGACAGGCAATATGCCCGACCCGCCGCACACTTGGAGCAATCGTTCAAAGTTATCTTGCCTTTTAACCTATAAAGGTCCTGTTAAAAATGAACAAGACATTGATAAGTCCTGGGCAGAGTTGAGCAGGATACAGCAATTTTTCCATGGCACTGAAGCAGCGACCTTTGGTATTATCGAGAAATTATCCGGTCTTCTGACGAAATACCCGTCAGCATGGAGCGGTTTTGTAAAGCCGGTCATTGTCAATCAGACCGTCGGAGCATATTTATGCCTTGGAGTTGTTGAAAAACTTTGGCAAGAAAAGGCCATTGCCTCTGAAGAGGACCTGAAATTCTTATTGGACTTCATCCAAGGGAATTCCGTACTCGCCTATGACTATCTATCGAATTTTATCCAGGAAGGGATCCAGGAAGGGAAGATCGCTAAACCCGTATCAGCTGAGAAAGATACTATCAGCACTTTTTTAGCTCAGATATCCTATCCCATCATTGAAATATATCAGGCCTATAAAAATAACCCTCAGGAAGTACAAGCCCTTAAAGTCCGCTGTGAGTTGATCCATCAGCAAATAGTAGCAGGAGAGACCTCTCAAGTGCAAGATGACCCGATCTTTGGGGCGATGCTCATGTACGTATTATCGCCGACAGTGACGACTGAAAGAAAGCAATATGCCAGACTTTACCAGATGATGCCTGATCGCAAACAAGATGTCGCAATGATACCAGCCCATCTTCAGAATAAGGGTATTGAGGTAAGCATCGGAAAATACATCCTTAAAGATCCTGCCAAGCCTTTGGATGAAACAGCGTGGCAAACCCTGATCGATGTCATTGCCAAGGTCAATGAAGAAAAGGATATCACCTTCACACCTGCACAGGTCCTTGCCTTGGCTGAGGACCTGTTAAAACATTGGAAGGACAACACCCTTTACAGTTCCAGAGAAGATCTTATGACCCGTCTTTACCGGTTTTATATTACAACACGCCATGTGCGCCTGCCCAATTCTGTAGGGATGATCAAGGATATCATGAAGATCAAAGAATTTGTGGGGGACACTCTGAGAGACCTGGTCACTGAATGCTTAGACATCTATAAAACTAAGGATCCAATAAAATATAAAGCTATCACCGAGAAGCATGGGAGCATCAATAATCCTTATAAAGCGGCTAAGAGCATTGAAAGCATTTTCAAAAGCGATAAGAATGAAAGTAAGAAAAAGGAGGATATCGCAACCTTACTTAAGCTCAGAGGTGATCCGGTATTTGAAACAATATGGGAGCAATTAAAAGATAAAACCACCTTCCAGGAGATCGTTGATTTTCTATCCCGCCTGGAATTCAAGCCAGGTCTGGGCAAGGAAGCATTGGCGATCACGCAACAATTGCAAGGCAGTGATTACAGTGCCATGCAATCCGAAGTGTCCCAGAAATACATATTTAACAAAGAAGAAAAGACCATGCACCTGCGGTTTGTGGTTTCCAAAAGCAAACCGCATTGCGTAGCAGGGCTTAATATGGGTGTTTGCACGGTGGTTGATGAAAAACTTTGGAACAATCCGAATTTTATGTATGTGATCCTATGGGATGAATTCAACAGGGCCAACGGCGGTATGCATGTTTTGATCATAGAAGAAGGCGGTAAACGTTATCTTGTCCTTCCGGGGATAAATCCTTCGATCAAACTTTTGACCAGGGTTGCCAGCGAAGACATTTATAACGAAATGATCGACTATGCCCAGGACCTGGCCGTGGCCCTTAAATGTGATGCCCTGCTCATTCCCAAGGAGAGCGTTATCCATTCCAATCGTTCCGAGATCCAGAGAGTTATACTGGCCAAGGGATATGAAACATTCGATTTTAAAGCAAAGCATGAATTCAGCCATAAACCCGTGGAATATTCCATCCAGCAATGTTTGATAGTTCCCATGAAAGCGCCAGTTAAACCAGCCCCCAGCGCCGGGATGATACCGATATTACGTCATTGGTTGGGTGAGAAAAAGGCATGGAATTGTCAGACCTTTATCGAACAAGTTGTGTTCTGGACTTTGACCTTGGCCCTTGGTCACTTCTTACCAAGCATTGTCGCGGCAGTACTTGTCTGGGCCTTGTTTGTGGCAGCGCATTATATCCCTATGAAGGACCAAAACGCGCCCAGGGCCCCGCCGTTACATTACATATTAATGATAGCCCTGCCTAATGCGCTGGCCTTGGCATTTTTATCTTCCGGGTTCGCTCTTTTCGTTGGTTTTTCTTTTGTCTGGAATTTCCATAGTTTATTGAATCTTTGGGCCAATGACAGTTCTTTTAATAACAAATGGAAAGCTATTATTAAAGATTTCCCTGCCGATCACCGTGCTAATTTTAAATTCCGTAATTTATTTAAGGACCTGAGTTTTCGGATAGCCATGACCATTATTGGATTGGATTGGCTGACCAAATTGATATTTATTCTAATACTAAAGAACCCGTTGGTTAGAACTCAATCACCGCTCCTTGCATCATCAAGCATTTTCAAAGAGTATATAACCTCAATCAAAGCCCTATTATTTGGCTCTCATGATCTT
This sequence comes from uncultured Planctomycetales bacterium, assembly GCA_964487685.1. Lineage (GTDB taxonomy): Bacteria > Omnitrophota > Gorgyraeia > Zapsychrales > Fredricksoniimonadaceae > JABDGZ01. The sequence goes on along the minus strand of CAZASA010000057.1, from coordinate 9,573 downwards.
TTCCTGCTGTATCATTACGGCGGTGTTCAACCCAGAGTGATTATTTCCGCCATTCTTATGGTGATCTTACTTGTTTTTGATGCCATTGGACGGAATAAACAAATAGTTAAAACAAATTTTACGCGCATTGCCTTAGGTTTATTTACCGGCACATTATTGGGAAATGGATTAGAAGTTTTGTTGACAGGGAAGGGGACTGATTGGCTAGAGATTGTTTATGGCTCGGGAAAATACGTGACAAATATTGCAGATATTGTTTTGATGCTTGGATTGCCAATTCTTTTAATGTCAAAACTAACGCTCTTTGTTATCAAGCAGTTACGCAGAAGCCCGCAGGATAAATACCGGTCCTGGTATAGAAGAAATGGTACAAAATTTGATGGGGTTTGCTTGCATGGAACGAGTTTAGGCGTAGCTAAGATCTTTTTGCAGATGGGGAATATGGGGGCTATACAGGATGTGAAGAAATTGATCAACGAACAAAATGGTATACCAAATGAGAAATTCTTAGTTGATTTTATGGGAGCCTCTTTTGATGAAAATTCCCTTTTCAATGGGTTTATCGCTGCAACCCACTATGCTAACCGAACTATACACCGGGCAGATTCTCTCTATAAAATATTTGAAGAGAGTATACGCCATTATCCTGGGATATTGATGCCATCGATGGATGATTTCACGAAGCCTGTGATCTTGCTTGTTCCAGGAGAGAACATCTTAAAATATTTACAAAATGAAATTGTCCGTCAAGATGGGAAAAAATTATCGACAACCGTTGCTGTTTCCTTGGCAGGAGTGAAGGTCCTTTTGGCGGAGTATTTACCGACTGATGTTGTTGCCGCCGAACCGATCTTAAGAAATTATCATGAGCAGTATAAAAATGATCCAAATTCCTTGGCCAACGATGAACGCGAAAGGATCGAGAAACGTTTACAAGAAGATGCAGCTAAACCGCAATGGTCTTCGCAAGTATATAGCAGGATCATCCAGATCAAGCCTGTTGCGATAGAAGATATACAAATCACGACCGTTAGCGCGCAGCATGGTTATTATGGCGAATTCTCTCCTGAAGAGATCGCTGCGATGATACAGGAAGACTTAACTTCCGGTGTTCCTATTGAAGATTTTGACCGGCTTGTCTCACAGAAGTCATTTAATACCAAGACAGCTTTCCGGACGTTAAAGTCTGCCCGATCAAAGGCCGGGATTTTTGCCTATGTTCATGAAGGGGTCTTGCGCATTGTCTTTGTCAATGGCATAGAAATGAACCTTCGACGGGAAGTTTTCAGACGCTTCCCGAACAATTACGAAGATGCTTTATATGAAAGCGTAAAGATCATTTTTAGGCATGAATATTTAGAGACGATTGATGGGATAGCGCACGTTGAAGTTGATAAACAAGTTCGTGCTGAAAATGAAGCCGCATTCCTGATGTGCATTGACCGTGCGGACAGCGAGCCGTTGCGTTGGAGCAACAAACAATGGGAAGCAAAAATAGCTGAGGCCACAATAAATCAGGACCGTCTAAAATTGTCCCAAGTTGCGCAATTTATTAGTGTCAGTCCGCAGCAATTGCGATTGATCATTGAAGGCCGCCTCTCCACCAAGATCAGCAATTGGAGGCTACAAGATGATACGGCTCTTGTCCGGCAGGGCCCGCTTTCCATAGGCCAGATTGAGATCGCGATTGCAAGCCTGTCCCAGCGCGCGATCGTGCCGGATACGATCAGTATGGCTTCTGAATTGAATGTCCATGAAGCACGGTTATTGGACTTTTTAAATAGTATGCCGCATGATTTATCTTCCCAGATCGCGGATGAGAAGATCAGTGAAAGTAAGATCAAATACGCAGTCCGCTTGCTTAATTTGGTAGGTGAATGCCCGACCATGGAGATGATCGCGTATTCATTGAGGATCTCACGGGAAAGCCTTACGAAATATTTAAGAAAACACCATCAAAATTCAGCGGCCTTGGGAATTGTTTATGGACGTCCCATCATCAGTATTGGCCTCATTCGTCAGGCAGCTGCGGCCATTCGGGTGATCAATTTGTCTGCATCAGTAAATGAGGTCAGCGCATGGTTAGGAGTTACATCCGATGCTTTGGGGAGTTGGGTCAAAGAAAATAAATTGGATTGGGATAAACTGGGAGTCGAGCCGCAAGCAGGAGCTTGCCAGCCGCATCCACAGCGGATTTGGTTTCAGGAATTTTTATCTAAAACAAATCAAGATGAACGCAGACGCGCGGCAGCGGTAGCCATTAAGTTATACCATGAAGGTGAATTGGGCAGACAAGCCTGTTTTGTGCTTTTGTGGGCTTTAGCACAGGAGAAGAGTGGTATTGATTTTGTTGATCGCCCTGTCGCACGGGTCATGGGGATCTCGGAAAGTGACCTAAGCAGAAGTCTCTTTGGCAAGGCCCTGAATCAATCAAAATCTTTAGGGGTCTTTGACATTATTGAACAAACGATGCGTATACGTCTTGATACAGCACAGAGGGAAAGAATATCAGATTATTTAGACATTTTAAGAGGGAAGACGCCGGAGAAAACTGCGTTTATTAGCGGTCATGTAAAGGACAGCTTCCGTACATTGGTTGGGTTAAGTGCGGCCCGATTGCCGGAGCTTGCAGGATTAACTGCAGAGCAAAAACTTAAGATCATTGAGGCCAGGTGCAATGGAGCATCATTTAAGGACATTAGCAAGGATATAAGTTTAATAGTGGGTGACTTATCGAAGAAACCGGTCAGCGAAGCATCAATTTATCATTTTTTTACAGGGAGAAAGAACGGGCAAAGAGAAAAAGGAGCCGTGGAGAGATTAATAACTGCTGTTGAAGAGGGGATTGGTCCTTTTGAGGAAGAAGAATCCAGGGCTGTGGAAATTTTGGATTTGATCAGGTCAGCAGGCCAAGGCAATGGCATTGATGTAATTACTGGCCGAAAGGCACTGCAGCTTCTTGAGCAGGTCAGTTTGCCTGTGCTGGGTTCCAGCATCCTTGAGCGTATAGCAGTGAAAGTAAACACAAGGTCCACCATCGCTTCATTAATTCTCACAAGAGCGGTCCAGCATTTGCCTGCCGGTGAAAACATTTCAGTGACAGACAAACGGGTGATTGGATTTATCGCGGCCCAGTTCCTTGAATTGGTGTTGGGGGCCGCCGCAGTCGAAGAAATTGCCGAAGACACGGTTTCCCCGCTGCCTTCATGGGTCGACCAGGACAATACGACGGATGCTTATAACGCGTTCTGTGCATTCATCCATGGGCTGGCATGGGCTGTTGGCCAAGAAGGGCTTCTCTCACCAGTACAGGCAGCCCAATTTTTAGCAGGAATTTATAGGGAAGAACTGCATGCGTTTATCTTTAGGGACATCACTTTCGAGGCCGCAGCAACTGTCCTAGTTAAAGAAGGCCATGGAGAGCATTATGAAAGGCTTTTTGATCTTTTTCTTAAAGAAGCTTATCCGGGCCTTTATGTCATAAGCCACGAGACCCCAGAACAGGTTGACCTGTTATCACGTGACTTCGCGATGGTTGGTGCAGATCAAAAAACTTCTTTCGAGCAAGTCGAAAGTGCGGTGTTCCGATATAAACAAAAATGCGAGCAAAGGGAAAAATGGATCAATGAATTCTTGGGTAGAACAACCTTGATAGCAGTGGCAAGAGCAAGATGCGGTTTTATCTTTATTTCCAGGGGAAATCCAAAGGGATTAGATCAGGAAGAAGTTGAATCTATTGGTTATGAAATATTATTCCAAGCGGCGCGAAATTATATTCCAAATCCTGACACGCAATTCTCATCATACGTCACAACATCTTTAGGAAACGCGTGGCTTAAAGCTTATCAGCGCAGAAAGAGCGGCAAGGGTTCCCGCGAATTTGATTTTACGGAGACAGAGGCGGCTTCCGGAACACCTGAAGGATCTTCACTATTGGAAATAATTGCAGATGAAAAAGCCGTTGGGTCGGCAGGTGATCGCGAGAACCTTAATACCATCCTGGGGTTGGCTCGTGCGATACTTCCATACAGGGATTGGTTGACCTTCTCACTTCGTTTTGGTGCCACGGGTGGTGTTCAAAAAGGCCCTTCATTGACCCTTGAACAGATATCCCAGATTTTAAGTTGGGAAGGTTATCATGGACACAATGAAGAATCATTTTCCTATCGAGCGATCAATTTTGCTTTAAGGGAGAAGATATTGCCGAGTCTAAAAACGGTCATAGAGCATGGATTGGCTTCTCAGGGGGATTGGTACAGAATTATTGAGAATAAAAATTCAACAGAAAGATGGCCGCGTCCATGGCTTTTAAGGATGCGGTCCGGAGGTAAATTAGAGCTGGCCTCAGGGATCGTTCTTCAAGGCATTGGCCTTCCGTCAGGAGAACCGGTACTTCTTAAAATGACGGATCTTCGCAATGGCAAAAACCAGCGGACTTTTGACTGGCAGTTAATGGCCCTTGGGGAATTGGAAGCCGAAGGCTGTATTACCGTTCATGATGATCATAAGCGTAATAGATATACGATCACCGTTCTTTCATTCGGGAATTGTTTTCTAAGGGCAGTACGTTCCTGGGAGCGGCGGCTGGAATTAGGCCCAAGCCAAGTGGCCGCTTTTGGGCACAAAGTACGCGATTTGATCCGACATGCCGAAACGTTAAAGGACAGGAAACCACTCAAAAGTGCGTTAAATAAAGCATTAACCGAAGCCGGTCTCGGTCAAAAAATACAATTGATCTCGGAAAATGTAATGACCTATGAAACAGCCTTGGGTGAACATCATGCGATGTGCATGGATGAATTGCCGCCGGAAGTGGAAGGAATACACCCCAAACCTTTTATTGATTTAATGGATAACGACCGCCTTGGCGCAAAGACCAGGCTTGATGAAGAGCCAAGAATTGAATTTGTCAGTGCTGGGCTTTACCCCAGGGTTGTGCGCATCACATTGGCTGCTGCGGTCAAGGAGATGGACCAGGTCAGAAAGGTCATCGTAACGTGGAATAGCATATTTGAACAATTAGGCGTAACGCATCGCGTCAATTTGATGAAATTTGATGAAGGAATTGAATTATTGAGGACGATTGCAGGAGAAGGATCAAGCATTGAGATGGTCGACCGATTGAGCAGATATTTTCAAGTAGTCAATAAAGAAGCTTTTATAGCGACAGAAGAAGTAAGGAAATTAAATAGGCCAAGGAAGGTCGTTATGGATGTGAGCCAAATAAAGGACGATCCAGCAACTGCTCTCCTGGCGCAAGCTTCGCGTTCATATGTAAGTCTAATCAAAAGACTAATAGCAAACGTCAATACGCTCGAATTTTTCTTAACAGCAGGGATGCATAACGAGAGATCTTGGTTTATGGATGAGAAAGTAAATGCTATCCGTAAGATAGGGAATATGGCCTTAAAAAAGAAGTCCGTTGATCAAAAATGGATCCTTGAACAATCCCGACAAGCTATTCTAGCCTTAATGAATAAAACAATGCAAAGAAGGCCTGCTTATGAGGACACCTTCCGTGAAAGGGCTAAAAAAGCGTTTTTGATACAAATGGAGCGTGAATTCCTTCCGGCAGTGGCGCGGAGGTATATAACACCCGTAGAAGACATGAGGTATTTAGAATCAATTAATAACGATCTTATTATTAGGGTCAATGTGACAGGGGACGCATCAGGGATTGAGCCTGTATTTATCAATCTTCTTGATATTTTAGACCGTGCTTATGTGTTGGATGATGAAATTTCATTGAGAATTAGGTTCCAAGCGCTTCATTTATTGGACATGACAAAAGTCCTGTTCCTAACACTGCCGCAATTAAGGACAAAGCTTCGTTGGAGATTAATAAAATGGGGCGCTAAAGCGGATGGCTTGCATTGGCCCCAACTTGATCCAATGCTTTTACTTTTGGTCAATCCGCGAAGCCGGCATGCTTACATGGAAACCTTATTGAAACTTTATGCTAATGAAAAAACTCTGGTCATCAGGGTTCGGATCATTGTGGAATATCTGCAAGTGCTTTCCAAAATCGATCAACAAGGTCAATTAAGTTTGAGGGAGATCAAGGAGCATATTACCAGGCTTATTGATGCTGTTAAAGCGCATCCTGATGCTGATCCTAAAAATCAACAAGCCATCGAGGAATATCTACTAGCGCTTGAGAGCTATATTCGTGCGCATCGCGCAGGCTGGGCCCAATTAAATGGCGGAGGAATGAGTTTTCTGCACGCATTGATGTGGTGTGATCCATTTTCTGTTTCCGCAAGGATAGGGATTGAACCTCCTCAAATATTGAAGGCAGAAGAAGATTTGATTGCTCACGTTAAGTCGGCTGTAGTATCTATTCAAGGCCCCGTAAACTATACCGACCTTCGTCCATTTGGCTTATCAAAAAGCGGCCGGCTTCAATTAGATGCCAACGGTCAGGTTTGGGCAACGCTTCGCCCAGGCAACCGTCGTTCACGAACACGAGGGATATTTAATGCTCATGCAGATGAAGAAACCAATCGCTTGGGCGCACGGGCTTCCGATAAAGTCAGGCAGGCGGTTGCTCAGTTAAAGATCCAAAAGGGTGTACCGCGCGCCGAAGAAGTCCGGTCAACCATTGAGGACTTTATTAAGCGGTTTATTAAGTCAGGTTCTGAGGAAGAAGTCCTTATTTTGACAAATTTGAAGAATTTAAGAATAGTCCGCCTTTCTAGCGAAAGAAACAGATTAAATCTTAAATATTCCATATTTACGGTACTTCTTACTTTGATTGTTTCATTAGAAGCTAAGAATTTTTGGATTATCGGTTTTGTATATTTAATAATACTTCAAATTTCTATATATAAGTTGTTTTCAAATAAGGCAGCGTCTTATCACGAGAAAGAAAATCGTATTATATTAAGAGATTGGGACCAGTCAACTTTGACCCATGAATTGGGACATTTTATAGCAATAAGTCTGAAATTAGATGATAGGCATCATATGTTTGGAGATTCTTTTGCAGGATTGGCCTTTGGGGAAAAAGGATTTAAATATCCGAAATTTTATAAGGTGGGATATCGGACTGCTATGAGCTGGCAGAAAAAAGAGTTGGATATTGAAGCGATCAAAACAAAGATCAATGAATATATATTTGATCGGTTATATATTTCAAGAAGACAAGTTAAAGAGGATTATGTAGGCGCAAGGATGTTGGGAGGGATCAGCAGAGCATTATATCCCAATGACGATCAGCAGGCTCTAGCCTTCCTTATTTCCTTGATCAAAGAACAAAAGAACCAGCGATCACCAACAACCAGGTATTTAAATGGCTCTATATTTATATTAGCCATGATGGCTAGTTTATCCATTCCTTTTATTTTGATCTGGCTTGGGATCTATAGTATCCCGATAGCTGTATTGCTATTAGCTATGATCTTGATCAATTGCTCAGGGTTCAATATTTGGGCCATTAAAAGAGGCCGCATGATCACGGAGATTGATGCTAAGAAGCTAATTAAAAAGGAACTGGATATGGTCGTCAAAATAGCGATCAAGAATAATGATCAAGTCCTTTTAAACGGTTTAAATTTGTTAGACAACGAAGACCCGATATTCTTGTCCCGTAATCCTGAAAGGACGCTAAGATCGGGCGTTGTCAAAGACAAGCTTATCTTTATCAAGAAAGAAGCCCGTCATCGTCATTTGATCAGGTATTTTATTGTCCGCCGCGGCGGTTTATATTATTTTTATCAGGACCAATTGCGGCGGATTGGTATATTAAAATTCGATCAGGTCCATCAAGACGATAAATATCCTTATTTACTTAATTTCTTCTGGCTTCTATATTCCCATTTTGAGCAAATTAAGAAGGCTTTCCGTTATAAATATTATGGAAGGCTCTTTTTTATGGTCTCGTATTTTATGGTGATCAGTATCGCATTTTTTCCCTATGCATTGTTTTTATTAGCTTCCAGCAGACGCAGAAGTAGCTGGAGAATTTTGTTCAAACATTTCATTTTGGAAGCCAAACCCAAAGATAGCTGTGTTGATAATGTATTTAATCATTATGGGGAAGCCAATCAAAACGATAAACGTCATGCCGCATTTGACCTGGGGGGGCATCGTCAATACGACAGATCAAGAAGGATCTTCCTGGAACGTATCAGTGCTCTTATCCAATGGATCAATGAGCGCAGTAAACTTAAAGACGGGACTCCTATTCCAGCCATGCTAACAGGTAAGACCCCCACCGGTGAACCCATCTATCACTTATTAACACCTCTCGAATACAACGCATTACTCCCTGAACAAAAGTTGAATTGTATAGACCTGCGCAAGATCAGAGACCCCCAACATGCCTGGGCTGGGGCAGGAGAAGATTTAAAGACCATCATTGATCGGCTATGGTCCACTGATAAGGATGGCCGATATAAAGAGTTGATCGTAGAATATGCGGGAATTCCTGGAATGAAAACGCATTTATTAAAAGCAGCTATTTCTAATAGCGGGTATAGGACTGAATTATTTGTTTTAGACCGTTTATTAAGCATCGATCCGCATTGTAGAGTTTTGGCCATCAACTCTTACTATGAGAACAAGGCCGAGATTGACCTATTGTTGTATGTTGAGAAAGGATCCACATTCTTGCCGGAAGGTTTATGCTTGGTGGAAGTCAAAGAAAACTTTTTATTATTTGGTCTGCGCGGAGTTGTTGCTACGGATGGCCAGAAAGCCAACGACTATAGCAAAAATAGTGATCAGAAGCATAAACAACAGGAGGTTATTCATAGAGTTCCCCTTTCGGATCCAATAAGTATTGTAGCAACAGAAAATAAGCAAGTAAACATAAATGCACCAAATGCACCAAATACGATAAGAGCAGTATCAAGTTTATCAGTGACCAGCACGCCTAAGATCAATGTGGCAAAGGTGAGTTTACTAAGGTCAAAGAAGGTTTTAGCCATCTCTTGTTTTTGGGCATGGTTTAAAGGCATGGGTGAATTAAGCATAATAGCTCCTTACAAAAGGATTATGCCTGGTGGGATGGGCAACGTTAATGGGCTTGATAAAAGTTCAAGAAGTTTTGGGAAGACTTCTGAAAATAGAATTATTCATAATTTAACAGTTAGTCCGACTTTTGTCAAGGAAATGGCTCCCAGCTATATTGATCGTCGTCCATTTGGCTTATCAAGAGGCGGCCGGCTTCAATTAGATGCCAACGGTCAACTTTGGACAACACTTCGCCCTGCCAACCGCCATTCACGAGCTCGAGGGATATTTAATGCTCATGCGGATGAAGAATCATCATTAAATAGAAGACCGATCCTAAAAACCCCAGAGCCCGCGGACGCCTGGATCGGCTCTCCCACTGATAGGTTTGTGAGGACTGAGATGTTAAAACAGAAGTTCGATCAAGCAATCGCCAGAGGTCATTTATATATTGAGATGGAGATTGCTACAGGAGTAAGAGCAAAAACACTTTCTCTAATTCATCGAGGTCTTGAGAATCCGAGTGAAGCAACACTGGATCAATGCTTAATGGGAATGGATTCTCTCCTGGCAGGAAGGACCCCGCAACAAAATTTGGAATATTTACGTCAAGAGATC
>CAZASA010000056.1:0-14795 GCA_964487685.1 uncultured Planctomycetales bacterium | reverse complement strand
CCGCCTCCCTGACTAAAAAATCCTTCCCCGGATCATTTTTAACAGAAGGCAGGTCAATACTGTATAATTTACCGATACCGTTCTCATGCAAAGCTTCCAATATAAAAGAACTGGAAGCTCCGTATAAAACGCCAGTCTCAACAACAACCCGTGGTTTTAATACCCGAATAAGTAAATATAAAACTTCCAGATCAAATTTGCTTGATACACCTTTGGTGCCATGTGACTGGCGAAGCAAAGAAAGCCTGGATTGATACCAACGGTAAAATTCAGAATTTAAATATTGAGAATAGAGGCCGGCCGCATCTGCGTGGAAGTGCTTTGAACAAAATTGGAATAATCTTACCCTCTCCTGTTTTAGGTCGATGAGTTCTCTTCTTTTCTTGATCAAAAAAAGGAGGATGTTACGCATCCTAATCAAAGACCACTGTTTTATTGCCGTAGCAAAGGATCTTTTTATCCAAGTGCCAGCGAACAGCGCGGGTCAAAACAGCTTTTTCCAGGTCTTCCCCTGTTTGTTTGAGGTCTTCCAGCGAATCGCGGTGGCTGACCTGGACTGTGTCCTGGGCGATGATAGGGCCTTCATCCAGGCCTTCGGTCACATAATGGCTGGTGGCGCCAATGACCTTGACGCCTTTTTCAAAGGCCTGCAAATACGGATTGCTCCCGGCAAAGGCAGGCAGGAATGAGTGATGGATATTAATGATCTTCATGGGATATTGGTCTACGAATTGCCTGCTCAGGATCTGGTGGTAGCGGGCCAGGACGATAAGGTCGATCTGATGGCCCTTCAAGAGGTCCAGCTCTTTTTGCTCCTGTTGGGTTTTATTATGTTGCTCGACGTTGAATTCGGCAAACTTGATATTGAATTCCTGCGCGGCTTGCGCGGCCTCACGATGATTGCTCACCAAAAGCACAATGTCACCGTTGAGCTGTCCTGTCTTATGACGGTATAAAAGATCATACAAACAATGCATATGCTTGCCCACAAAGACGGCCACGCGTGTTTTTTGGTCTGTATAGGAAAATTCCCATGTCATATTAAACTGCTTGGCAATGGCTGAGAATGCCGGCTCGATCTCGCCGCGATTTAATTTAAAACCGTCCAGGGACCATTCAACGCGCATAAAGAATGTATTGCTCTGCCCATCGATGTGCTGGTCAGCGTGGATGATATTCCCCTGGTTCTGGAAAATAAAATTCGTGACGGTCGCCGTGATGCCTTTTTGGTCAAAGCAAGAGATCAATAATATGGCATGGTCCATGGATACTTAATCCTTTCGGGCAATGGCCTGCATGGTGTCTGAAGACTTAATCGTCAAAGCAAAAACATCAGAAAAAGGCTTGTCGCTCACCCAGCTGTCCGAAACCAAAATATCCTTAAGGGGCACTGACGGCTTGGGATTAACGAAACTTATGTGATACATGGTACAGTCCCGACGGACAGGGTTTGCACCGACGGCTTTACTTGTAACCCCTGCTTTGGTCCAGCCGACAGAAGGCAGATGGAACCAATCCCAAAATAGCGGGGCTGAAAGGATCTTATATGTCCCATCCTGAAAAACAAAGGTCACGGTCAAAACAGAGTAATAATAATTGGCACCGTACAAACGCAGCAAAGCATCGTGATCATAGCTGTTGCCGTAATCCCCTGAGGCCAAAAGATGTATCTCATCAACCTTCATCCCAGAACGGATGGGAATCTGGAACATATTATTATTGCCAAGGTTGAGCCTCCCGTAATCTTGCCATTTATCCGCCCCCCTGACTAAAAAATCGGTCCCATCGTAAGATAAATACTTGCTTGCAAAGGCATTGCTTCCGGCGCCGGGGGCCGAGAAAAATTCCTTCGTATCTTTAGAAAGAAAATAATGGTCCTCCTTTAATTCCCAGGGCGCACTTGCACCATAAGAATTTACTATGGAAAAAAGGACGATCGCAGCCAAACTAAGAAACTTTTTCATCTATTGTCCTGTGTCCTTGATCATTTAAAAGGTCATAGATGAATGAAACGCTTCCATCGATGGATATTTTTCCTTTTGAATCAAGGGATCTTTGGTCACATGCATTCAACGGTGAATCAAGGATAGAGCAAAGTTTAAAGTTCAATCTTTTACGTTGAACTTGGCTTATAGCAAGATATTGACGGCCTTGTTGGTCTAATGTTTGGTCTAACAGGACCTGGGTGATCCCATCTGTCATCATTACCAGGTTTGCCATGTTAATATCTTTAAAATCTCTCTTACCGCCGAATTGATCCAAACCCACCGCACTGGAAAAATCCCTTGTGAAATAGGCTATTAAAGGCACTGATGAATGATCGTAAATTTTCAGGATAAGGTCGATCTTCATGACATTATACCGTGCAATTTTTAAATCTTTCCTTAATTTTAAAGCATTTTCTGATGATAGATCAGGCAAAGGGGGCAATGAACTTAATTCCTGAAAAACATCTTGGGAGCCTTTTAAGATCTTGAGACAAGTCAGGTAATCATTGAAAAACCTGTAGGTCACCGCTTTTTGATCATTTAGTTCCCGGGTATTCCTGTAAGAAAGAAAAAAGAACGTAAAAAAAATCAAGCCTAATCCTAAGATGATCAAGACTTTTTTTCCGCTCATTTATCCCTTCTTTATTTTAGATTCATAAAATATTTATGGTAACTGCGCAAAATCTTGGAAGGAGCTGTCTCAACGGGGGTCAAAAAAAGTCCATGCTCCCGAAAAAATAATCCCAGTGCAGGATTACTGAAGACCACGGAGATCGGTACGGCAAAGATCAGCGGCAATACAATGGCTGACACCCACCAAAACAATGTTTTATTAACCTCAAAAGCGATAACAGACCAGGCCACTGCGCCCAGCATCCCCGGCCAATATGCCCTGAATGCCTTGGAAAAAGAGATCTTCTTGGAGCGGCGGAATTGGGTGTTCCAAATAAGTTTGGGCCCAAGCAAGTTAAGGATGACATACCAGGCATGGAAGATCATCCTAAGCGGCGCCAAAAGGATAGAAAAGACCGTCTCCAGCAAAACACTGACCGTTAATCGCATCAAACCGCCGAATCTGGCCATCTTCTGCGGTGACAAAGAGATCAATAAAACACTTAAAAATTTGGGGACTAGAAGGAACATGGTTGTGACCATTAACAGGTGAATAGATAGATCACGGTATTGCACCGGCCAATGGGGAAAAAGAGAAGGTTCCGCTGAAAAATATACCACGGTATGAAAAAAATCAGCGATGGCATGTACCGTCATCAGCAATAAAAGGATAAGCCAAAGTAATGAAGAAAAATAAAATAAATTCCCGTTGAGGAATAGAAGCCGGTACCCAAAGCTGATACCTTTAAGGAACATCAACCTCAGATGCTGGATATTCCCCTGACACCATCGCCTGTCCCTTTCCAATTCCTCGAATAGGCTTGGAGGCAATTCTTCATAACTGCCCTCCAGTTCATAGGCCAGCCACACTCCCCAGCCTGCCCTGCGCATCAAAGCTGCCTCGACAAAATCATGGCTCAGGATCTCCCCGCCGAAAGGCGGCTTTCCTGAGAAATGCGGCAGGGCGCAATATTTCATGAATGGGTCCATGCGGACAATGGCATTATGCCCCCAATACCCCGATTCATCCAACTGCCAAAAACGTAATCCCGCAAAGAACAAAGGACCATAAAGATGGCTGGCGAACTGCTGTAAACGAGAGACAAGACTGATCTGGTTGGCGGCCATGGGTGCCGTTTGCAGTATGCCGATATCCTCCCGGGTTTCCATCACATTGACCATACGCACCAAAAGCTCCCCTTCCATCAGGCTGTCCGCGTCGAAAATGATCATGTATTTATAATTACTACCCCAGCGACGACAAAAGTCGCTCACATTCCCGCTTTTCTTGTGTATCCGAACTTTTCTACGCCGATAAAATATCCTGCCAAATCCATCTACATCCCGGCATAGTTCCGACCAGGCCGTTTCTTCCATCAAAATGGCATCATTCTGGTTCGAATCACTTAGAATATAAATATCAAAATTTGCCAACTGCCCTGTTTCCTTAAGAGATTCATAGGTCGCCCTCAAGGCCGAATAGATCCTTGCCATTTCTTCATTATAAATGGGCATGATCAGGGCAATACGAGTTTCCTTCGCGATCGTCGCCGTGTCCTGCGGTAATGGAAGTTCTTCGTCCTTCTTACGCAGGGAAAACACAAACCCGAATATAACGGTCCAAAAATTAAATGAGATCCACCCGAAAAGAAAATAAAATACACTGATAATGGTCCACGTCAATGGTGTGGGGGAATCCGCGTTGAGGATGACGGTAAAGGTTGAACCGGCAATATATGTTGAAATGGCAACCAAGATAAAAAAGACACAACGACGAGCCGTCAATAATCTATTGCGCCTTTTCTCATTCAACGTCCCTGAGTGAGGCATATGCTGCCGATGTGCCATGGAGGTACGCGTGATGGGTGGTTGTTTAAGGCGATTGATCATGGAAGATAGGTATAACTCCACGTCTCCGTCACAGCAGAGATCTTGTTTTTGAGAAAAGCCCGGAGTTCGATGGCAGGTTTTTGGTCTGTTAATCTCAATGTCATAGGTTGGATGGCGTCTAATTGAACATGAAGCACAAGTCTCCATCCATCGGTGGCAGAATTTTTGAATAATTGCGTATCAGTAATGTGCGCCCCTTGTCCAACCCAAACATCAGGAACAAGCGACATGTCCTTAAGGGTGGCTTTAAATTCGTCGCCAATAAAATCAACGATAAACATCACTTCGTTGGGTCTTTTAACGATCCTGGTCGCTGCCACAAAGCCTTTGTCTGAATGCGGATGGTTGACTAAATACCAGTTAAGCGAATAAGCATAATTGACCCTATCGCCACGCTCAAAAGACCGTTCAGGGACCCAATAGGCCACAATATTATCGTTATATTCATTGTCCGTCGGTATTTGGACCAATTCCAAGTGGCCCTTGCCCCATTCGCCTTTGGGGGTGATCCATACACTTGGCCTGAGGTCATAACGGGTTTCCAAGTCCTGATAATGGTCAAAGTTCGTATCCCGCTGTAAAAGGCCAAATCCAAAAGGCTGATCACCGCTGAAAGCATTGATCAAAAGCCTGGATGGGTTGATCAACGGATGCCATATCCATTCTCCTGAACGCGCATTCACAGCCAAGCCGTCAGAATCATGGACCTCGGGACGAAAATCCACTTCACTTTTTGGCGCGGAATTTTCCCCATAAAAAAACATGGAACTTAAAGGTGCTATCTCTATTTTCTTGATATGTTGGCGGATAAAAAGCTCGCATTTGACCTTAACCACTGTCTCATCCCCAGGCACGATCGTAAATTCATAAGCACCGCTTAGACTGCTGCTGTCAAGAAGGGCATAAACCTTGATGCTTTTGGCATGGGAAACAGGATGCACGATCCAAAATTCACGAAAGATAGGGAACTCTTCACCGGTATCCTCTGCCGTATCCACGGCTAGGCCCCTTGCCGACATCCCGTAGTTCATGTTCTTGCCCAAAGCCCTAAAATAACTGGCCCCCAGGAATGCGATCAGTTCATCGGCATATTTAGGTGTGTTCAACGGATAGTGGACGCGAAAACCGGCAAAACCATAATCTTCAGGAAGATGGCCTTTTAAATTATTGTTGGCATATTCGAAAAGATCGATCGAGAAGGGAAATTGATGCGTGCCGTATTGGTCGATATAATGGATGGTCACAGGGTGCTGATAAAGAAATCCCGGATGGAAGAACTGGACGGAAAAATGCTCCCCCAGCCAAAGGCTTCGGCTAGGCTTAAAACGGATACCTCGCCATTGGTCATACTCCATTTTTTTAAGTACATCAGGAAGGTCCTTGCCGGGCTCCTGGTAAGGAGTCATTGATAGAGACTGGGCCTTGGCGATCACATCCCGAAACTGCACACGCAACGCCCATCCATCTTTTACAGCGGCATCCGCAAAGGGCAGTCCGAACGAAAAAAGACAGCAAAACAGTACGAAAAACTTATATGAACCACATTTGGTTCGTTGATCAAACCCAACCATAAAATTCATCATGACACAAAAGCGGCCACTCCGAGTAAAATAAATAGCAATTATTCTATATCAAAAAACAAAAAAAAGTAACACAATTACCTTAAAAGGTCATTGATCCCATCGATCAAGTCCTTTTCAGTCTTTACTTCAACAAATTTATCGATACCTTCCTTACTTTTGATCTTTGTAGTGATCTCTTCATCCAGCCCAACGCTATACGCGTACAATAATGACCTTATCCCTGATGTTTTGGCCATATGCTTTAATTTCTGGATGACGATCTCACCGGCTATGTCAGGGAGGTTCATATTGACACAGACAACATCCGGAGCACTTTTTGTAATACGTTCAATGGCCTCCGTCCCCCGATGGGCCAGATTGACCGTGAACCCTTGGTCCAAAAGGGCCACTGAGATCTTGGCGGAAACCCGTTCATCGTTCTCAACGATGAAAACTTTAGTGGAAATAAGATTTTCAGTTGAGCTTTTTACCGAACTTTTATTGATAATATAACTGATTTCCTCTAATAGTTCATTGATCTCAAAAGGCTTGGACATAAACCCATTGACATTGAAATCTTTGAAAAATTTCTCCATATTGACCCTGGCTGTCAGGACAAATACCGGATATTTGGGAAGTTCTCCTTCGCAGATCTTTTGATAAAATTCGATCCCGCCCATATTGGGCATATTAAGGTCAAGGATGATCAAATCCGGAGTGAAAGTCTCAAGGACCTTCAGGCCTTTGACGCCATCCTCAGCTAACTGGACCACGAAGCCCTTCATTTCAAGGACATATTTAAGATTTTCACGCAGGTCTTCTTCATCATCAATGACTAGAATTTTAGATCCGTGCCCCATAACTGCCTCCTGGTGGTTAGATAAGCCTTTTTACCATAGCGATCAAATCTTGCGGCTTGATCGGTTTATTAATAATTTCATCGGCGCCTGCTTTCCGGGCCTCTTGTTTCTGTATTTCAGTACTAAAACTGGAGAGCATGATGATCTTGGTATTCCTGGACTTCGGGTCGTTTTTGATCCGAGAACAGACTTCAAGGCCATTGATCTTGGGAAGATTGATGTCCAGGATGATCAATTGCGGTAAAAAATCAATATATTTCTGACCCGCTAAAAACCCGTCCCCCGCCGTTTCGATATCATAAATATTTTCTGATTTCAGGATACTCTTTATTACCCTAAGGGTCCCTTCATCATCGTCAACGATCAGGACACGTTTATCTTTTCGAATAGGGATGATAAAATAAAATTCGCTCCCGTTGCCGAATTGTGACCTGATCCACATCCGCCCCCGGTGCTTGGCAATGATCTGCTTGCAGATGGCCAGGCCGAGCCCTGTCCCGCCAACTTGCTGGTGGGCCCCGCCGACTTGTTGGAATTTTTGGAAAAGCTTAGGCAGGTCTTCCTCTTTGATCCCGATCCCTGTGTCGCTGACGCAAAATAACATAAAATGCTTTTCATCCACATTGACTGAAACAACGATCTGGCCTTCTTTAGTGAATTTCAGGGCATTACTGATCAAATTATTCAATACCTGGTTCAAACGGTCCCTGTCTGCGATCAGAATAGGCAAATCCTCCGCGCACTTTGTGACGATCTTTAACCCCTTGCTATTAGCCATTGATTGGTGTGATTCAACGACTTCCTGAATTAGCAGTTCGGGACGGACCGGCATCAGGTTCAAAGCTATCTTGCCTGATTCAAGTTTGGACAGGTCCAGGACATCATTGATCAAACGGGCCAAACGGTCGATATTCGTTTTCACCCTTTTGATGAATGTCTTTTGGTCCGTGGTCAATTTACCAGGGACTTCAGTATCAAGGATATCGATGGATGATTTAATGGAAGCTAAGGGTGTACGCAATTCATGGGAAACAGTTGAGGTGAACTCATCTTTCACGGCCAAGGCATTTTCAGCCATTTCTTTTGCCCTGTTTAAGGAATCGTCCAACCTTTTGCGCTCAGTGATGTCCAAGAATGATACGACAGCGCCAACAACCTTCCCATCCCGTAATTCAGGATATGACCAAACTTCCGCGATAAAAGATGTCCCATCTAAACGCCAAAAAACCTGTTCCAGGTGAATTTTTGAATTATTTTTAAACGCTTGGTATAACTGGCATTTATCAACAGGAAATGGGGTCCCGTCAGGATATTTATAATGAATTAGACCATGCATGTTTTTACCAAGCAGGTCCTGGTCATTTTCATAGCCAAGCAACCTTATACAGGAAGGATTACAAAAAGTACAATTCCCGGTAAGATCAATACCATAGATCGCCTCTGCCGTTGAATCTAAAATTAGAAGAAAATCCTCTTCTTTTTTACGTAATGACTCTTTTTCCTTGTTCAATTCCTCTGTCCGTAATTTTACCAGGTTCTCAGCACGGTAGCGGGCCAAGGCCAGGAAATTCAAAAATGCCGCCAATAATACCGTTAAAACAGCTCCAACCAATAATGCCCACCAATACATTTTTGATAAATTCTTTTCAATGAACATGGAGCCTGAAACGATGGTCACGTACCACTGACGGTCAGGGATATCCAGAAGAGTTTCGTACTTTAGTAAAGGATGAGCCCAATCAACCACCCCTATTTGCGGCTTATGACGGTATAAAACCTGCCTGTCCCTGGGAGCTGAAAGATCTTGGACCAGGCATGACAGGCCCTCCGCTGGCATATTCGAATAAACACCTTTAAGGAATTCCTGGGTGTTAAAGACGGCCATAACAAAACCCCTTAAACTTTTACGTCGTTGGAAAATGGTATGCCTCGGCAGGTCCTTGGCATATACTGGCATGAATATTATATAACCCAGCCTTTCCTTACCAGCCTCCATTAATATCAAGGGAGGGGTCGTTACTGGCTCTCCCAGGTCACGGCTTCTTTTTAAGGTTTCGTTGCGCACAGGCTCAGAGGCCATATCAAATCCTGAGGCCTCTTCATTTCCTTTCCAAGGTTGGACATAATAAACTGGAAAATACTCATCCCTTTTCAAGGCTGGGACTTTCTGACCTCGACGGTCTTTTTCAAAGATCTGATATCCATCCAAACCATCTTGTTTGGCAGAGCTCTCATAAAATAAACGGTCCTCCCAGGACACCCGAGGCACCCATACAAAAGCATGGACAGGAATATCCTTAAAGAATGGCGCCACATATTCGTTAAATGCATTACGGTCTACATATTCATTAGAACCCATAAACCGGCATAATCCATTCAATCGATCGAGCTGCCGGTCCATCTCTTGAGAAATATTTTGGACCCTGATCATGGCCCGCTGAGTAAAAGTGGTCTGGAAAAGATCCCAGGCATCTTCGCGCAATTTCATAAATAAAAAAATCGTTAACGAAATGCCGATCAACACGACAATGGCCGCTATCCCCCAATGGACCACCAAGCCCATTTTTTCGCCGCTTTTCTTCTGTCCGAGGACGATGGAAAATCTTTGCCAATAAACATAGATCAAAAGTATTCCCAGGCAAAAGACTCCGACAATACCGATCCCCTTGATACGCTCAATCGCCACCGAATAATCCAAGTATTGCCTGTATTGCTTGACGCAAAGGACAGCAACCAGGTTCCCATTACGCTCATCGACCAATGGAGTGTATATCGTATTCCATTTGGAAGATAGATTGGAATATTGATCACTTTCTTTGAATTCATCCCCGGGAAGGGCCCCAAATTTACTTCCGAAAGGTTCAGAGTCAACCAACACAATGTTCTTTGCCCCAACCTTACGGATAATATAAATGAACCCAACAGAGCTCATGGTATCGCGCATTTGCTGTAAACTGTTTTCCAATATTTGATATTCGGAATTATTGATATCGGAAGGAGTGCCGGACAGTGTTTGTATCAAGTCTAAATTCAATGTCCCAGCGATCTGTTGGGAATATCTTAAAAGCCTTTCCTGCTGTTCGGCGGATTCACTTCGGCTCAATTGTTCTGTCCAGAACCATCCTAAAGTAAGTATCAAAATCAGCGATACGACCACTGCGAAAGCTAGTTTTTTCTCGACAAGGGCCACGGGACGGCTGATCTTTTCCGCAAAACAATACACATAATATCGCCAGATCATTCCCGTAATGATACAGACTGCCAGCCCTTGCAAAAACTGAACAGGCAAACCTATTCGATCTAAATAGGGATCATATTTGATCTGAAAGCCAATGGACAAGGCGTATAAAGCCAGAGCACCAGCAACGATAATCATCCCACGACCGGCATCTCTGCTCCCTTTAAAAATACGCCACAGGGCGTATGCCGACCATAATCCCCCGGTAAGTCCCAAGCTTAATCGCAAGAATGCTTCCAACCTATTTTCTGTGGAGTGAGCGCCTGCAAAAATCAGCAAGAACAAAGGGATATATACCCATCGGCCGATCCTGATGAATTTAAACCGTTCGCTTGTTAAACGCCCAAATTCAAACAAACATAGGAATGATAAAGAAATGATGGCCATGCGGCCCCATTGGGAAATAAGATTGTCCCCTACGCTAAAAGCCGACAAGTCGAGCCATTCATTAATGCCATGGATAAACCCAAAGAGACCAAGAAAAATCCAAGGAATATTTGAGCTGTCATACTTTTTCAGGGAATTACAAACCAAAAATAACAAAAAGAAGGCAAGACCGTAGATAAAATAAAAATAATCTAATTGGGCAAATAACAAGATTTTCATGGTTTTTCAGTTAATCTATGGTGGATACTGGGCCAAGGCATCTGACCTTTCAATATATTGCTCAATAAAATCTTGATGCGAAAGGTCTATCCCCAACATCGACGCACGCTGACGATTGACCATGATCGCTCCACGGCTAGGTGCTACCACGGGAATATTGCCTGGGGCTATATGATGATGAAGGACCATATCTGCCATCCGTCCTGCTTCATACGCCTGCTTATAACCTGAGTCATCCACTGAAAGAAGCATCCCTTCCTGGACAAATTGTTTCTCAGGGGAAATTTCAGGTATCTTGACATTGGATAAATACCATGCTCCGGCCATAAAAGTGTCCACATAGGCTCCGTTATCATCCCTTAGGGTCCCGTGATTCACGACATAAAATGCATCCACTTTGCTCCTTAGTTCCAAGATCCTATCCTGCCATTCGGAAAACGAGTTTGTCGCCACCTGGTCAATAAGTTGCAGGGGCAATTGCCCGTCCTCTGAAAGCTTGAGCACGGCCCTGGTCTTGGCCAAACCAGTTTCTGAGGCATCCGATAAAATGGCAAATTTCTTAACAGAAGGTTTTAATCTTATTAAGTACCGCATAGTATCTTTAATATATTCAGCTTGATAAACCCCAGTCACATTGTGTCCAGGATGAGCCAAGGAATCGATATAACCATAGGCAAAAGGATTGAAATCCACTCCCCAAAATACCACCGGTATCTTGGTATTGAAAAGATGAGCCCCGATAAAATTAGTCGCATTATCGTCCCCCAAGAAAACAAGGTCAGGTTTAAATTTATTTATTTCATTCACGATATTCTTAGTAATGGCCTTTATTTCATCCTTCCTGCTTTTATGTTTTGAATCCATCCAAACCTTTTTGATCACAATGATATCAGTCTCAAGCAAATCCTTGGTGGTTAATTCATCGATCTGCTGGTCATTGTCGAGGAATTTAAAATCTTTTAACGCGGCGCAAAGTCCCTTTGTAGTGTCCTTGGACCAAAGGTATTGGGGATGGTAGCTATCAACAATGAATATCCGGAGTTTTTTCGTTTGTGCGAAAGTTTCTGAAGGAAGGCTAAACAGGAAGAATACAAGGCTCGTTATATATAATCCTCTCTTCACCCACTCTCCGATTGAAAAATTCATAGGATAGCCCAAAATCAAGGATTATATATTATTTAAAAATTATTATGAAGGAATTAAGAGCAGTTAGAAATCAGTAGAAACCACTCGAATAGTAGGTAGGACTACGTAGTGGGTCTTAAAGAAGGGCTTTTTGTGATCTAATAGGGTCTTTAGGCGCCAAAAATAACCATGGTATTGTGAATTGCTTTCTGAAAATGGAATATCGTCTTTTTAGGAAAAACAAATGGAAGCCACAAAATGAAGATCATAACCATGACTAAGATTTGTTTTTTATGACTCTTGATCTTTTCTAAATAAAAGGGCAAAAAATTGATCAAACATAACCAAAATACCACCCGATTAGCATCATAATAAATATATTGTCGTTCTGTATAAAAATAACCCCGCGATAAAGTAAACAATAAGATCAACGGTCCCATCAAAAAAACAATCAAGACAGCTAAAGGCCCTATCATCATAGGCCGGGTCCTTTTCGACTGGTACAAGGAGACGATCGATACAAGCAGCATCGGAATAATTATCGTCTCATGAAGCCACCATCCGAGAAAATGATGCCACGACACAGCCCAAGGCTCAAAAGCCCGATTGCCATATGTTGCAGGAAAAGCATAAAACACAACTAATAAGATCGGAAGTACGAAAATTTGGAACGAATCCCTCACAGCTTGTTTCAATCCATTTTGTCGCCATTGAACCACTAGATAGGCGATCCAAACAGACAATATTTGAAAAATACTTCCAACCATTGTCAAAGCCATCAGGCTTAAACACAAAGCCAGGATAAGTTTGTTAACACGGGACAGGGAACAAATTGCAATGGAAATAAACCATAACGCAAACCACAATGCATAAGGCCTAACTTCAGCTGAATAATGGTAAGTTAAAGGACGGTAAAGATAAATAAAAGGCACAAAAATAAGCAGCAGCAATTGGAACATTCGAATCGAGTTCGACAACGGGGAACGTAAAATATCTTGAAGAAAAAAACAAACCACTACAAAACCACTGAACACCATGACAAAATTCGCCCAAAGCCGGTAATAAACCTTATCTGAAACCCCCAACGAACCCACCACCTGTTTAATGTCGTCAAATACCTTAGTAATAATATAATCCAATGGTGCAGCATTAACTTCTGATCGAACAGCTTCTTTTCTAAGCAACCCCAAATAAGAAATCTCCTTAATGGTGTTTTTCAGCGAATATATTTCGTCCCCCCAAAATTCTTTCTTGTCCGCATGATACATCTGGTTGATAAAATTACACAAGCCGATCAAAAGAACCGCAACAATCACAAAAACAGCGAAACCCTTCAAAGTACAATCTCTCATTACGACTCCATCAAAAACCCCCCGTGTCTTATTCAGTCACGAAGGGTTAATTAATAATCAAATGGCGGACGCTATTGACACCAATTCGAACCGCCTCCATCATCGTTGCTAAAATCATTATTGAGCCAATACTACCTCAACCTTTATACCTAAAATTGTCCCAAAAAGCAAAAGAATTAAAAGCCCTCGGGATGTCAACCGACGCAATTGCTAAAGCCCTCGGGGTAAGCCCAAGGACTGTTCAACGGGCATGCGGTGTTAAAAATTAAAACCACACTGGAGGCTTACCGGTATTAAGGTAAGCCCCCAGCGTATTTCTAACTGTCCTTTTTGTCCTAATTTAAAAAATAGAAATACATAACTAATTGGTATTACTATAGTTAAATAATATCAAAGCCAGGTTGGACATCTTTTCTCCAGTGTTCAGCCAGTCTTTCTTGTGCCGCTTTTCCTTTTAATTCATATGCAGATTGCCCTTTGTTTTGCGGCTTTTCAACTTCTTCAGCTACTGCTGGCTGCGGCGACTGTCCTGCCACTTTAACCTCTGCAGCTACTGGTTGCTGCGGCTGCGGATCTGCCACTTTAACTTCTTCGGATACTGGTTGCTCCTGCCCTGCCACTTTAGCATCTTCGGCTGCTGGTTGCTGCTGTTCCGCCACCTTAACATCTTCAGCTAATGGTTGCGGACATTCTGCCTCCTTAACTTCCTTTGCCTCTTTGGCCAATTTTATTCTTCTTTCATTCTCTGCTATAGTTTCTCTCATCATAGCTTTAGCCTCGACCATTCCTTGCTGCTCTGCTTTAGCCACTTCTTCCATCAGTTCTTCAATACGTTTTTCCATAAATTGAAGAACCCGTTCTTTTTGAGTACCGCTAAGCAGCTTCTGAGAATCAATCCATTCTTGATCATCAAGTTTTGGCAGTTTTTGTTTTTTAGCTTCTTGAGCAGCATCGACTTGTACTTGATGCTTATTGACGTAGCCAAACCTTTCCATGACCTCAAATTCGTGCATGTCTACCACATGTATTATGGCTAATGCCTTAAGAGCGTCTCCGGGCTTAATATCAACGCCATAAGCATATTTTGCAGCTTGCAATCTCTGTTCCTTAAAATTGTTGATTAAATTATTGATGTAATCAGCTTGCTTGAATTTAGACAAACAATTTTTTAATTTAGAATTTCGAACATATCGCCTGATTGTCCGAGGATCCCTGTGAAGGATGCTTGCAATCAAATCATCTGGAAATCCCTGAAGCTTGTAATACATGGCACATTCTTCGATCACCTCCATGTCCAAACGAGCCGGATCGATTTCCCCTCTTTGAAGCAGTTGAGCCCATTCCTTAATTGAACGCGGTCTGTTGTTTTCATTAGGCACATCAAAACAAATTGGATACATAATAGCCCTCCTCCATTAAATATAAATAGATCGCGGTCGCATAAATAGCGACCGACCAAAGCATAGTTACCCACCTTGGTTTTAAAGTTTGGATCTACCTACCGGAAGCGAAACACCGGGCGTTTCTAGTTTGGATCTTCCTGCCGGAAGCGGTACACCGGG